>CBFDDM010000050.1:0-23265 GCA_965603565.1 uncultured Anaerolineales bacterium
CGCCGCGGATGCCGAGGTCCGCGACGTAGGGCTGTCCTCCGCCGCCGTCGTAGATCGTGCCGCCGCGCACGATGACGTCGTAGTGCTCGACTTGGGTGTCGGGTGGGGAGTAGCAGGCAGCGAGCATCAGCAGCGCGTTTCTCGCCAGGTGACCCCAGATTCCCTTCTGCGCACTTCGCCATACAACCCAGGCGATCGAGAGGATCAACGTGTACCAGGAGGTTTGAGCGTGACCGGCGAGCCACTGCATTCCAAACAAAATTCCAAGGACAAGGACACCCTGCAGGTTTTTCTGAACCGTTTGCGACGATTTGAAGCTGACAAGACGATCGCTAGCGAGGATGATCCAGGGTAACCATGCCGCGCTGTGGTTGATGCTTATGAAACTCCCACGGGCCACAAGGTAACCGGACAGGCTGAACGCTATCCCGGCGACGACCTGCGCGCGCGGCGACATGCCGAGCCGACGGACCAGCAAAGCGATGCCAACCCCACTCCAGATGAGGTGAAGCATCACCAATACACCATGCCCATATGCAGTTCCGAGCACAGCAAGCAGCACATTCGGAGGGTATAACAGCGCAGATTGGTAATTCGCGAAGAGCGGCGCACCAAAACCTACTTGCGGGTTCCAAAATGGGAAATGACCATTCCGCATCACATCCAGCGCAAAATCATGCCAGGGAATGAACTGCAGGATTGGCGTACCCCAGTAAAGGGCTTCACCACGCAGCAGCATCGGACCAAATATCAGCACCGGTCCCAACCCGATAAGGGCCAGCACAATCCAGTTTCGTTTCATTGTCATCATCATTCCGCAGTCATGTAAATGGTATATCCCTGTTGAGCATGCACTTGCAGCAGCCCGCTTCCGGATAGGCTTTCCATACCACCCAGGGCCTTTTCCCTGGGTCCAAAGAAAACGTAGTCAACCCCCTGCGAAGCCAAAAAGCGCATGCTCTCATTGTCAGTCATTTCCCCGGCAAAATAGGCGCGCACCAGCGGCCTGAGTTCAGCAAGGTTAGCACTTTCAGGACCATGTCCTATGACAACATGCAATGGAGCCCAGGCCGGCAACGCGTTTCCAGTCTCGAACGACGCAAGGACGACCGAGTCTTTTAATGCGTTCTCCTCAAACCACTGGAAAGCCTCGATTTCGCGGCTTCTCCTGAAGGCCGGGTAGCCCGGTGAACTGGCCACGCGAATGCCTCCATAAACCAGCATCATCGGTGTGACCAGCGAGAGAGTAACCAGGATAACCCGCAAGGCATTCTTTGCCCTGTAGCCGATCGAAAACCGGGACAATCCATAGGCTGACAGGACCACAAGCGCTGTCCAGCTACCTTCAGGGAGCCTGCGCTGAAGGTTGTAGGGAGCGTAGGCTAGAGCAGGGATGATAAGTGCCCATCCGAGCGGAAGCAGCCATCTATCCAGGCCAGATGACCAGGCCTTCACCAAACCCACGAATGTGAACGGCAGCAGGAGACCATATGCAAGTAAATAATGGACTGCATGGGGTGACAGGATCAGATTCTGATCGGTCCACAACTTCAAGAAAGGGTCGATGGAGAACGTCACGAAGAAGTATAAGAAGACCGGCAGCGAGATGCCCAGAGTGCGAAGTGTGGTTTGCAGCCAGCTCTGCTTCCATTGGGCGACACCGCTGGAGCGGAAACGCAGCAAGGTAAGAATCTGATGAATTGCGATCACCGCATAGGCGGACACCATTGCCAGCGGCTGCACGAACCCGAGAGCAGCCAGCGCCCCACCTGCTTTCCAGCCGCCATTGCCGCACTGTGCACCCTCAAGGTACCAACGTAGAGCCAGAAGCAATAGAGCGCGTGCCAGCATAAGGTGGGGCAGGCCAAGATACGCCAGGAATCCGAACGTCTCCGGCGATATGAAACCCAGCGGCATGCTGCCCTGAAGCTCGCTCCTTCCAAGTAAGACCGGAAGCCAACCCAACCCGCTTCCGATCGTCGCCAGCACGGTAGCCCAGGCGCTCCAGCTCTTGTCCTGGAGAACATAATCCACGAATCGGTAGGTCGCCCAGATGGCCAGTGGGATCACGGCTATACGAAAAAGGTGGAATAAAATCACCAGCTGTAGGTGCAGTTCAGGTCCAGCAGCCAATTTACCGAGCAATAGATAAGGCAAAAATGCGAGCACACCGCTTTGCTGCGCAGCCGAGTATGGCGTGCGAAAGAGCCAATCCCCCGACGCTCCCAGGAGCATTTTTGCGATGTATGAGTTTCCATCCTCAACACCGAATACGAAACCGGTAAAGACCCATTCCGAACCTTCAGCGGTAAGACCAAGAAGGTAAGGGATCGTGGTCAGCAGGATCACGGTAAATGAATAAAGCCAGAAACAGCGGATCTCTGTAGCCCTCATCGTCTGACCTGTAGATAGAATGCAGCCAGCAAGGTTAGCAGAGTCAGCCCCGATCCAACGAAAAGGTGTGTTGGTCGGTACACAAACTGCACGCGGTGATCCCCTTCGTCCAGCTGAACCCCACGGAATAAGCCATCGGCGATGACACTTGCCGTCGGTTCACCATCAACATGCGCTACCCACCCCGGATAGGCTACCTCACTCAACACAAGCCGTCCCGGACCGCTGGCGACCAACTCGATACGATTAGGAGACCAATAACTAAGCTGAGCGGGCTGCCAGGCTCCCAAATGATCCCCGCCGCCCTCTACCCACGCTCTCGGTCTGCCCCTATCGACCTCATAAACGAACCGCTCGGGTTCACTAGAGATCAGTGTCAATCCGTTCGCCTGGAGGGGGTAAGCAGAAACGATCGTATGTATGTTAAGCCGGCTCAACGCATCGACATCGAGCTCCATCGGCCAGCGTTCTCTCGGATCGCCTGTGGGAAATGGCGGCAGCGTCACGCTGTATTGATCGCGCTCGAAGCCAATCGCGCGTGACATATAAATCCAATACAAATCCAGTTGAAGCGGGTGGACACCATCTGCAAGTTCGAGCCCTTCTTGCCCAGCCGTAAACGGATCCACGCTGAAGGAAGGCGAGAACCAGCGACCCTGCCCATAGGGCTCCGCACGCGAAGAAAGCGCACTGCCCTGCTCGAGATTAACCTCCGGCGCCGGTCTGGTTTCAAGCACAAACAGGTTCACGACGCTGAACTCGATTGTCAGGATGACAAGCGACGCGAGCATGAAAGTCAGCGGGTGCAGCCACCCCGATCGACGGAAAAGGATCAGCGGCACAAGTGCAGCTGCCGGCACGAGAAGTGGAAGGGCGCGGTTTAACGCCTCCCCGCCCCTGGTCGCAGCAAGCAAATACACACCGCCTGCGACCAGGCTGATCAAGATGATGCTGCGCCCATATTCCCGGCCGCGGATAGGGGCCTGGATCAGTGCCTCGAAGCCTGAACCGGCGAAATACGCTACTGCCAGGATGACCAAAAAGAACCAGCGCGGCGGAACACGCAGAAGCGAAGCTGCCGGGATTGATTGGAGCTGGGGGCCGAGCACCGGCAGATTAGCGCCCAGCGAGATAAGCAGGCCGAGGAGAGCGGCGACGTACCAAAACCATCCCCTACGCCTACCCATGAGGATCCCAACCACAGCAAAGAAAGCCGCACCCAATCCAATGTAAATATACTTCTCAGGTTGGTCTGGCTCGAGCAGCAAGATCCCAGAAAATTCACGCCACTCCAATGCAAAGGGATCAGGCACTGAGCTATCGAGCAGAGTGCGTGTCGAGTTGGTTACGAATCGCACCAGCGAAGATGCGAAACCAGCGACCACACCGAGAGCGAACAGCCCGCTTATTCCCGCCCACCGGATCGCGACTGCTGTTTGAGTTCGAAACTCAAGACTTAACTTGTTCAGTACATACATGGCGTATAAGACCATCAACAGCAGGCTCGGGAGCAGCCAGCGAGGGTCGGCCAGGAATACGACGCCCAATGTCAATCCATTGATGCACAGCAGTCGGAATGCACTCTCGCGTCCCAGTGAGACAGACTGGATCGCATGGCGCGTCGCCAGGAGCAGCCAGGGTGTCCAACTCACCGCGCTTACCAATCCGATATGCCCCAAACCAATATGTGCGCTCCATTTCGGCGCTCCTGCAAATATGACCCCGCTCAGCAGGGCCGCAAAATCACTCAGACCCTCGCTCTGCGCGAGCTGCCACATGCCGACAGCGGCCCAAACAAGATGGAGCCAGAACAGAAGGTTGAAAGTAACCGGTGAAGGAAACACGGCTGCGAACCAGAGCGGTGGGTACCAGACCCCGGAAAGCGGATCTGCAAGAAACGGGTAGCCAGAAAGGATAGTAGGATTCCACATAGGAATCTGTTTCCATAGGAGTATGGAGCGCCGCAGAAAAATCGCGTTCGGCCAATGGCTGATCAACAGATCCGAGAACAGCGCGTTTCGCCAGAAAGGTATTCCGGAGGGGTTCAGCGTGATCGGAAGCAACCAGACCGCCGCCAGGATCGCGGATGCGACTACAGTAAAAAGTGTCGATATACGGGTCCTTCTCATCGCACATCGTTCCTAAAGAACATCAGACCGTTAAACCTTTCTGTGGGGCTGAGTTCATCGAGCCATGTCGGGGCCGCGGTGGCATCCTGCAACTCGATCAATACCCAATCCACACCATATTCGCCGAGAAGGTCCAGCCCACCCTCTTCAGAATCAGACCATTGGAGCAGCGAAAGCACTTCCGCCCGCCAGAACTCGGCATCGGGAGTTTCGAATGGGTGACCGTAAAGCACCCTCACATGGGCAAAAGCAGGCAATCGGTTTCCATGCAGCGGATCGGTTAGCACCAGTGACCCCGCCTCGACCTCCGTTTCGATCCAATCGTATGCGGCAATATCCTGCGTGGTATAGGTAACCGTCTTCTCACCTGCCGCAGCTGCGCTCACCCCGGCGACTATGACCAGAAGGAGTGAGGGCAGTGACATAGCCATAATCCCGGTTTGAGCAAGTCGGAAAGCACGGCCGGAGAATGCCAGCCGGCTCAACCACCAGGCTGATAGACCCGCCATAGGCAGATACAAGCCCATGCTCAAACGCCGTTGGAATGGCAGCGGGGCATACAGCAAGACGAAGCCGACAACGAACCATGTGGTCAGCAGTCGTCCCCATCGGCCAGATTTCCACGGCTGCCACGCCAGGCTGGTGGCGGCGCCTGCAAACATCAGGCCGAACCCCAGCACCGTATCAATGAGCGGCGGTGAGAGTGTCAGGTTTTGAGCGTTCCATTGTGAAATGACGGGGTGGGTCAGGCTCAGGCTGTAATCGTAGATCATCCAGGGAAGTGCGCCCAGGAACAGGACGAGCAGCGAACCGGCCTCATTCCGAAACAATTCCCTTCCCGGCCAGGCACGCTTGATCGCCAACTCCCACAGCATCCATACGGCCAACACCATGAATAGTGGGATCGCCGAAAACGGCAGCACCGCGCCGAGCGCGAGACCACAAGCGAGAGCCAGCAGCAGGTGCCAGATATTGCGCTTGCCTTGCTGGTAGACGAGCAAGATGCCGCCGATAAACGCCGACGCCGCTAACGGGAAATGAGGGTTTGTATATGCGCTTAAGAACGGGATCGCCTCCGGAACCCACAGATCGATTGTCTGCCGTCCGAACGCCAGCAGCGCAAGCCAGCCCAGCCCTGATCCAAATAGGCTGAATAGAAAACCCGCCCATTTCAGGCGCATATCTTCGAATACCTGATCGTAGAAGACAAAGAGCAGCGTGAAAAATCCGGCCGAGATGAGCACTCTGGCGGCGTGATATGTGATGATCATGGGTGCGTCGATCAAACGACTGAAATGTCCGAGCGCGATGTAAAAAATGAAAAGCAGCCCCCCCGGGCCCGGTTCGGCGGCATACGGGAGCTGGAATAGCCAGGAACCATCGTATCCCTGCCGCATCTTGGCGAGATACGAAAAGCCGTCGATGGGATTAATCAGGAAGCCGGTGAAGGCGGTACCATCGGGCGATATACGCCAGGCAACTAAGTAAGGTACAACTATTCCTAGCAGTGCCAGGGCGATTGCCAGCGAAATACGATTGCGGTGCGCATTTGTTTTCATCAGCATGAATTGTACGCGGAGGCTCTCCGGCGCGCCAAGCATGTCTTGCTTTGCGCGTGCTGGACCATCTATAATCGCAGTATGAGCCGAATTTCTAATCTATTCAACTTGCAAGAAATCGACCGGAGCATTGCCAGAGCACGTGAACGCATCGCCGAGATCGAGGTCAAACTCGAGGATGACGCTGCCGTCAGAAAGGGTTTACGTGCCGTTGAGCAGGCCGAGGAAAAACTGAACGAGGTCCGCAGCGAACACAGCACTGCAGATCACGCCGTACAGGCGCAGAGGACCAAGATCAAGCAGAACGAAGACGCTTTATATGGTGGCAGTGTAACCAATCCTAAAGAACTCGAGGATCTCCAGATGGAGCAGGAATCCCTCAACCGCTACCTTGTCACGCTTGAAGACCGCCTGCTTGAAACAATGATGGAACTGGACGAAGCCGAGGCTGCTTATGAAAATGCCGACGCGGAGCTCGATCTAATAAAAGCAAACACCGCTGCCAAGAATACCGATCTTGTGGCGGAAAAGAAGCAGCTTGAAAAGGATATCGAACGGCTGGAAAGCGAGCGTGAAGCAGCCCTGGGCAATATTTCAGCAGAAGATCTTGCGACGTATGAGAAACTTCAAGACCGCTTTCATGGCGTGGTCATTGCGAAAGTTGTAGGCGCAAATTGTTCAATTTGTGGCGTAGACCTTGCAAGATCAAAATTGCAAGATATCCAGAGCGGAAGCGAATTGATCCGCTGCTCGCAATGCAATCGAATTTTATATGCTGGATAGAGGTATATGATCCAACCGGTCCGTTGGCTATTAATTAGGCTTTTTGGCAATTTCTTTGATGTTGGCGAACTCATCGCCGGCATCTTCCTGGGCGTCATCCTGCTCTGGCTTTACAACCGCTTTGAGCCGGCACGTGCTTACATTAGCAACTGGATTTCTGATCGCGCTGAATTATCCATCAGGCGAAGAGACAGCAGCGCATTCGATCGCTATCGCGTCGATCTAATCGCGAGGGCACAATCATCGCACCTGGCACGCGTCCTTTTCGCACTGGATGAAATCGTTGTTACTCCCCAGGTACTTGCACCACAAACAACTGCCGATCCTGAAGATAAGGATCACGTTCCTGAGGACACGCTATCTATTGTGCCCAACTTGCCCGATTGGAAATTCCTCTCCGGCATCTACAGCGCACCGACGATTGGGCTGGACGCAGCGCTTTCAGATGGGGCGAATCTACTCATAACCGGTCATCCCGGCTCAGGGAAAACGACCGCACTTGCCTATCTGGCCATTCGCCTGGCGATGCGCGATCCTGCCTACGATTCGCTCGTCGATTACACGCCAGTCTGGATCCACGCCGCCGATCTCGTTCTTGATCGCAGTGTGCAAAAAGACCCCCTCAAGGCGGTTATCCAGGCTGCAGAAAACAATGTGTCCGCCAGCGCAGCCGCCCGACTCGGGAGCCAGCTGCAGAATCACTTCAGACGCGGCCGTGCGATCCTGCTTCTAGACGGCCTGGATGAATTCACCGAGGCGGAAATCGAAGAACTCTCCAGGTGGCTGAACAAACTTGTCGATCGCTTTCCGAACATTCGCGTCGTCGCTGCAGGACCTGTAACAGGCTATGATGGCATCGTCGAGGCAGGTTTGGTACCCATACCGATCGCTCCCTGGAGTGAACAGGATCAGCGCGTCTTCCTTCGAAAATGGTCTAGAGCGTGGCAGGAATATATCGCCCCCACGCTTCCCAAGAACCGCCTCGTGGATCTTGACCCGGCACTCATTACAGGTTGGCTGGCAGGCTCGATGCGCGGGTTCTCACCCCTGGAAGCAACACTGCATGTGTGGTCATCTTACGTTGGCGACGTACGCGGTGGCACGCCAGTCGATGGCCTCGAAGCTTACATCAGCCGCTTCTTATCACCCAACGAACGCAGATCTGCACAAGCTTCTGCACTCGCCTGGATGCGCGCCAAATCCGGCATCTTGACCGACCGGACACTGAAACGCGGCACCCCTGTCCAGGATATGGTTGATGCCGGCATCCTCACCCAGCATATTCATAATCGGTACACTTTTTCTCAACCGAACATCGGCGCCTACTTGGCCGCGCGCGCGATGGCGGAAGGCGAATTCGATTCCCAGATTCTCCAAATGGGATGGCACCCTTCTGAACTAGCGATGGCGTATTACGCCGCTTTCGGGGATATCTCCGCAGTCGTGGATCCCATGCTCGACCATCAGAATGACACCCTCTCACATAGGCTTTTGACCCTGGGCAGCTGCATCCGCCAGGCACCCAAGAAGATGCCATGGCGTGCCGAAGTCCTTCGTCGGCTTGCAAAGATCGCCACAGACCCGAACAGTCCATATGGACTGCGACTACGGACCGTGCATGTGCTTTCCTCTACCGGCGATTCGACCGTGGCAATCTTCTTCCGCCGTCTGCTCAACGCGGACAACCCGAGCAGCCGTGTGCTGGGGGCGCTCGGAATTGGCGGGATCCGTGATGAAGAATCGGTCAAGCTGCTGATTACCAACATCAATACAAAGCGAAATCTGCACTCACGTCAGGCGGCGTGCCTCGCGTTGGCCGCCATCGGAACAGACGAGGCCATGGAAGGGCTCGGTCACATTCTGCTGGAGAGTGATGAAGGCGTTCAGATCGCGGCTGCGGAAGCGCTGGCGTGCAATCCGGATGAAGGCTTCTCGATGCTGCGTGACGCTATCGACATGAAGAACCTGCTCACCCGACGCGCGGCCGTGTTTGGATTGGGACGTGTGCCCGAGGCCTGGTCGTTTGAGATTCTTGAGACGATCCAAATGGAAGATGACCAGTGGGTCGTCCGCGGCGCAGCCGCCGAGGTGCTGGAGCGCCACCGCAACCCACCCTGGAAGGTCAAACCGCAGGAAAGCGACATCTCAGAGCTCAAATGGCTGCAGGATTTTGCTGCCCGCGAAGGGCTGGGCGTCGCGCCGGGCAAGGCTGCTCTTGAGATGGTTCGTAGAGCGCTCAATAAAGGCAGCGAAGATGAACAGGTTGCCGCCCTCGAAGCAATCGCCTGGACAGGCGGCGAGGATCTGGCGCTTGAACTTGTTCAAGCGCTCAAGGCAAAAGAACCGCATCTGCGTGATGCTGCCTTTGAAGCCCTCTGGCAGCTGGATGCGCGCGGCGTCGATATTGGCGTACACACCCCGGCAATTTAATCGCAGACACTCTTATAGTAAGAAGAGGGCGGCAGTGCCGCACTCTTTTCATGTCCTGTATTCGGGCGAAATCGCTTCAGTTATTCTCGATCCATTTCTTTATTGCCGCCTCAGCCTCCGACGCGGGTAACCCAATCACCGAGACGATTTTGTCATGGCCACGCTCACCGGCCACGATCTCGATCTTATTCTTGCGCACGCCAAGCACATCTGAAAGAAACGCGATCAACGCCTTGTTCGCTTTCCCTTCAACTGGAGGGGCAGAGATTCGAATACGCAAGGTACCATCGCCCATGACGCCGCCGATCTCGGTCTTACGCGCCCGGGGTGTCACCCGGATCGTCAGGGCAGCGCCTTGTTTCCCGTTCGAAAGTTTGAATTCTCTCGATCGCCAGGGCTTCTTCGTCATGCCAGGATACCTACGATCGCCCGCCCTACCAGTTCCAGCAAGATCAGCAGCACGAGCGGACTGAAATCGATGCCGCCGGTTTGCGGAAGGACCCGGCGGATAGGCGCGAGCAGCGGCTCGACGATTGAGTCGAAGAACCGTCGAACCGGATGAAAGTAATCCAGAAAATAGCTTAATAACACATCAATGATGACGACGAAGGTCAGCGCACGGATGACAAGCCAAATTGCAGATGCTATCGGTGACACGTTTTCCCCATCCTTATAACTCGACTGGGCATGGATAGAAGGTGGCTCTGACAGACATGTTTGATGTTCAGAACCCCAATAATTTTACCTTATTTGGCCTTCAAGCCTGACGGGGCCCGAAGATCGCCCTGCCTATGCGCAGCAACGTCGCGCCCTCTTCGATTGCGATCTCGTAATCATCCGTCATACCCATGGAGAGTTCGGGCAATCTTACATCCAGCTCATCCTGTAGGAAATCTCGTAGACTGCGCAGCCGCTTGAAGGTATTCCGGATGAGTTTCTCATCTTCAACCCACGGGGCCATGGTCATCAAGCCGCGGATGTCGAGATTTTCCATTTCAAGCAGATTGCTGAATTCAGGGAGAACTTCATCCCACCGTGCGCGATCACTTAACTCCCAGCCATACTTCGATTCCTCGCCAGAGACGTTGCACTCCAGCAGCACGGGAAGTGCAATACCAGCTTGCTCAGCGTGCTTGTCAAGATGGCGGGCGATCTTTGTTCTGTCCACGGAATGCACGATATCAAACTTCCCCGGAACTTCGTCAGCCTTCCTGCTCTGAATGTGGCCGACCATATGCCAGCGCGCTTCTGTCAGATCTTCAAGATCGGATATCTTTTCAAGGCCTTCAAAAACGCGGTTTTCGCCGAAGTCACGCAGCCCGAGTTCATACGCAGTCCGCACGGTTTCGGGTGGATGAGTTTTCGTAATCGCCACCAGATGAACATTCGCGGCATCACGATCCGCTCGACCTGCAGCCTGCTCGATCTTATTCAGCACGGTCGCAATGTTCGCTTCTATGTCAGTCATAGGTGCCACAACCTTCTTCCTTGCGCTTCAAAGCGAGCAGGGCTCCGAACCTGCCCGTTCGCCCTCCCTCGGCACGATGTGAAAACCAGCTATCCAGATTGCACGCTGTGCATATTCGAGCTACCTCGATCCGTTCAATGCCTGCCGATTGCAATTGAAACTGGTTTGCAGACCAGAGATCGAGAAAGAACTTTTCATCGCGTCGTATAAAAAGCTCATCAACATGCTCCGGAAATGCGACTCGATATTGATCAAGCACATCCTCGCCCACTTCGTAATGGTCAGGTCCGATAGACGGGCCGAGGCCTGCATAGATATTTTCGGCTTTTGAGCCGCAGTGCTTCTGGAGCGCGGCGAATGCGGCAAGTGCTGCCCCGCGAATCGTACCAAGCCATCCAGCATGCGCCAGCGCAACTGCATGATGTTCTGGATCGACGAGCATGATCGGCACGCAGTCAGCAAAGCGCATGAAAAGTGTCACACCAGGATCATCGGTGAGGATGATATCTGCTTTTGTGTAGGGTTTCCCATCCCTCGGGGTTCTCGTGAACACATAATCCGCCGAGTGGACCTGCCAAACGTCAAAAACCGAGTCGGTCTCACGATTGAGGGCTTCCACCGCACGAGCCTGATTTAACCGCACCCTCTCCAGATCGTCGCCGACCGTTCCACCGACGTTTAACGACTTCCAGGGTTTCGGGCTGACACCCCCTACTCGCGTGAATATGGCGTGCTCTACAGGAAGCGATTCAAATGTTGGAAACTGGAAAAATCTCAATGAGCGCTCCGATCGGTCTGACATAATCGGAGTTTACCATGCCGGATTGATTCGGATAAACCGATCGATTCAACTATGAGGATAGTTCTCCCGCCGTCGCGAGCTTGTCGGTTATCGCGAGGCGCGTTTCTTCCATCGTCTCCTCGACATAAGGGTAAGCCAACCAGACATTCATCACGCCGAAAAGGGCACCGGTGAGCGTACGCAGAAAGGGAGTGCTTTCACGCACCGGAAAATTAATCAGCGGAACAAACCCAAGAAGTTGGCTGCCCCCATCGATCGCCAGCGGCAGAATGCCGAACACAGCCCAGGCAAGGATTGGCAGTGGCTTCAAACGCTTTCGGACCATACCGAAGAAGAGTCCGAAGAAGAGCATGCCTCCGTAAATCGCCACATCCCGCTGGCATAGCGCTACTTTGTAGCCGGATTGCTCATCACCAATGTAATCACGTCCGGCGAAGAGGTCCAGGGCTGAATTACCCGTTAGATCCTCGTATGATATTGCTGAAAGTCCAGTCTGCTCCAGCGGGTACACTGCTTGTTCGCCGAAGACAAACCAACTGCGGTACGCAAGTTGATGGCAGAGTGGTTTGTAGACCGCGTAGATAACGCGGGCAGGTTTCTCGGCGCCGATTTTCATCAACGCGGGAGCCGCAAACGGCAGACTGACATACATAAACACAATGATATTGAAGATCGCCAGCCAATGCCGGGCAAAAAATAAAAGACCACGGTTGAGCCCCAACGCGCGCGAACGCGACATCTCAGGCTTTGGCTGTTCTACTCGTGAGGGTGGCGCTGGTGCCGCTGCCGCGCGCAGAGCGACCTCGATATCGATTTGCTCGATCGGCGCCTCGAGCGTGTAAGGGCCGATCTTGAGTACCGGTATGCGCTCGTTATAGCGGGCTGTTAGACCTGAGTCCGATTCGATATCGACCTCGAGCAGTTCATGAGGTAGCTCGGGCTGCAGCTCGTCCAGGATTTCCCTTACTTCCCCACACAACCCACAGTCATCTCGCGTATATAAAACAACCTTCGTCATGAACCCAAACCAAGTGCTTTCATATATCCTGCCAACTGACTCTCTTGCATCAGACCAATATGGATGTATGCAATGCTTCCATCACTGTCCACGAACACACTGGTTGGGTAACCCCGGATTTGATATAGGCGCTGAACTACACGCTCAGGATCAAGCAGCAAAGGGAAACTCAACCCATTCTCCTGTCCAAACTGCTCGACGATCGTTCTGGATTCGCCATCGTTCACGGCGAGGACATGAATACCTTCGTCCTTATACGCCTGATAATCCGATTCCAGGAGCGGCATCTCCACCAGACAAGGTCCGCACCACGTTGCCCAGAAGTTCAGCAGGACGACATCGCCCCTCAGATTGGATAACTGAACTTCTTCGCCGGTGACGTCCTCGAGGACGAAATCGGGTGCAATTGCGCCGATCTCCATCCCGAATGAAGCGCTTTCGCCGGTGACGGGAACGATCGCCCCTGCTTCCACTGCTTCGCTTTCGATAGCCTGCTGCCCTGACGGATCGTCGGCCGGGAAACCCCAAAAAAGGATAAACCCGAGGCCCCCGCCCATCAGCAAGCCAATCAAAATATAAAGTAGGGGATGAACCCGGTAGCCGGTTGGACGCATGGACTAGAGACCGAAGTCGACAAAAAATCCGAATCTGGCCAGCGTCTCAAGGGTCCCGGTAAACAACATCACGCCAACGATAATCAAAATGACCCCGGTGGCGATCGAGATGTAGCGCAGCGCGTTGCCGTAGCGGCGCATTAATTCAGCGACCCTTCCGATCCCAAGCGCAGCCAGTAGGAACGGAACTGCCAACCCGACAGAGTATGCACTCAGCAGGACGACACCTTCCAGGATGAGGCCGCTGCTGAGTGCCAGCGTGAGCACGGCACCAAGCACAGGGCCGACACAAGGTGCCCACCCCGCTGAGAAGAAAACCCCCATGAGTGCCGAGGAGAGATAACCCACCCGGGCGTCAGGCTGAACGTGGCGCCGCGTGTCGTAATCCAGGAATGGAATCGTGATCAACCCGGTCGTATGCAGCCCGAAAATGATCACCACAATGCCACCGACTTTGGCGAGGACTGTGCGCAGATCATAGAGCAGCGCACCAAGTGCAGATGCTGCAGCTCCTAAGATGACAAAGACAACGCTGAAACCGATGACGAACGCCAGCCCATGACTGAATGTCACCCAGCGGTTCTCAACTACCTGCCCTCCAGGCGTAAGCGAGCGACCGCCGAGATAGCCGATATAAGCCGGTACCAACGCCAACACACAAGGCGAAAGGAAGGAAAGCAGTCCGGCAAGCGCGGAGATGCCGACACCGTAGAAGCTGAGTGTAATGTTGCCAAGATCCATGAGCAATGAGCCTCCGGAGGATCAAGCCCTCGCTGTTTGAGCCAGGCCTGTCAATCGCGCCGCCTTATACCAGGATCCTATTCTATTCCTGCCAACAGATTTCAGGCGGAACGTTTAAGCTTCAGGCCTCGCAAACGCAGGCTGTTCGTGACGACAAAGATCGAACTAAACGCCATTGCCCCTGCAGCCAGCATCGGATTGAGTAAGCCCAATGCCGCACTCGGGATCAACAGCACGTTGTAAATCAACGCCCAGAACAGGTTCTGGCGAATCGTCCGGAGTGTACCACGCGAGAGCGTGATTGCGCGTTCTACGCCGCGGATATCTCCGCTCAACAATGTTATCGGTGCAGCTGCGATGGCGACGTCCGTTCCTGTGCCGATTGCGATGCCCACATCGGCCTGGGCGAGCGCAGGCGCGTCGTTTATGCCATCCCCGACCATCGCCACAACTCTGCCTTCGGACTGCATCTGTTTCACAACATTCGCCTTATCACCGGGCAGCACTTCGGCTCTGACCAGCGGCTTACCATCATCGTCGAACATATGGATGCCGACCTGCCCGGCGATCGCTTCAGCTGTTTGCGGATTGTCGCCCGTGATCATCGCCACCTCAAGACCCAGATCGTGCAGCGCCTCGACAGCCTCCTGGGATCCCTCTTTGAGTGTGTCAGAGATGCCGAGAACACCGGCGACCTCACCATCGACAGAAATGGTCACGGCGGTCTTGGCTTCGTTTTGAAGGCGAGTTGCAATTTCCACCGTCCCATCGAGCGAAATTTCACGATCACCGAGCAGCTTTTCCGTGCCGATGAGCACCTCGTGACCGGCGACGTTCGCGACGATGCCGCGGCCGCTGACCGCCTCAAAGCGATCGGGTTCACTCACCCTCAGGCCGCGCTCGCCGGCGGCTGCCACAATCGCCTCGCCGAGTGGATGTTCAGATCCTTTCTCAGCGCTCGCAGCGAGCGCAAGCAGCGCATCTTCATCTCCCCGCCATCCCTGGAGCACAATGTCGGTGACGGCCGGCTGCCCGCGTGTTATCGTGCCCGTTTTGTCCAGGATGACCGTATCAAGGCTCCCGGCGCGTTCCAGCGCCTCGCTGGATTTGAACAGGATCCCCGAACGGGCCCCCAGTCCGGTTCCGACCATCACGGCGGTTGGGGTAGCTAATCCCATCGCGCAGGGGCAGGCAATCACCAGCACTGCGACCATATTGATCAGCGCCCTCGTAAAGGCTGAGATATCCGCCGTTGGCGGCGGAGCCAGGAAATACCAGCCAAGAAATGTGAGCAGCGCGATGCCGATCACGATCGGGACGAATACTGCCGATACACGGTCGGCCATACGCTGGATAGGAGCTTTGCTGCCTTGAGCCTCTTCAACCAACCGGATGATCTGCGAGAGGGCGGTGTCCTTGCCGACTTTTATGGCCTCGAACTTGACGCGACCTTGCTTATTCATCGTGGCGCCAAAGACTTTATCGCCCGGCTTCTTCTCGACCGGCATCGACTCGCCTGTGAGCATGGATTCGTCGATCGTTGTACGCCCCTCAACCACGACCCCATCGACAGGAATTTTTTCACCTGGTCTGACGCTGACGAGATCTCCGACGATAACTTCCTCGATCGGAACTTCGAGTTCCTCACCAGCACGCACGATGCGCGCCGTGCGCGCTCGCAGCTCCATGAGTTTTCTGATCGCTTCGCTGGTCCTGCCTTTTGCCCGCGCTTCGAGGAACTTGCCGAGCACAATCAGCGTGATGATGACAGCCGAGGTCTCAAAATACACATGACCGTCGATCAACCCCAACATCACCGGCAGCGAGTAGAAGTATGCCGCCGACGAGCCCATTGCAATGAGCACATCCATGTTAGCGGACCCATTGCGCAGCGCCTTATATGCGCCATCGTAGTATTGCGAGCCGACGTAGAACTGCACCGGCGTGGCCAGCGCGAACATCAGCCAGGGAGCCCAGGCTGCGTGTGCAATCGCAGCGGGCAGCAAACCAAAATCGCGCGCCATCGAGAAGAGAAAGAGTGGAATCGTGAAGGCTAACCCGGTGATGAGCAGTCGCCGCTGTCGGGCGATCTCCCGTTCGCGCGCCTGGCGTTCGACGTCTTCGATTTCACCTTCAACCTCCAACGCCTCAAAGCCAGCTTCTTGCACCGTATTGCGCAGGTCCAACTGGCTTACGACCGTCGGTATATAGCGCACGCGGGCGCGCTCCGTCGCCAGGTTTACCTGTGCTTCAACCACGCCCTCACGCGCCAGCAACGCCTGCTCCAATCGACGCACGTCGTTATCGTCGCTCAACCGCTGCAGCACAAGATCCGCTTCACCGAGCGCGACGTCATAGCCTGCGCGTCTGACCCGCTCGAGGATCTCGTTTTGATCCAGTTTCTCGGGATCGTAAACAACGCTTGCACGCTCAGAGGCAAGATTTACTGACGTGAAGGAGACGCCATCCAATTTCTTTATGTTGCGCTCGACTGCAGCGACGCAGTTCGCACATGTCATCCCGGTGATGGGCAGGGTGATGTTTTTGGTGTTATCACTCACTTGAATTCACCATTCCTCTTTACTACCAGGCGATATAGACTTTACTTCTTAGTTTACCGGCGGGTAATTGATCTCGGTCAGGAGCGCGACGATCTTGTCTTCACTTGCCGGGCTATCGAACTCTATATGCACGCTCTGATCGGATTGATCGGCTTTGACAACCTGAACGCCTTCCAGATCTCCGAGCTCCATTTGAATCGTATGTACACAATGACCGCATGAAATATTGGGAACTTTATACTCAACCGTTTTCATGATGCTTCTCCTTATCTATGCTGACTATACCTTGTTCGCCATCTCGTAGACTTCAGTGATTTCTTTTAACACCCGTTCACGCTCATCGGGGTCCTCCCCCCGCACTGCCGTGATCAGGCAGGAGTGTAGATGGTCATTAAGCACGTTCGTGCTGACCTTATTCAGGGCAGCCTGAACAGCTTGTATCTGACGAAGCAGATCGATGCAGTACGCGTCGTTCTCGACCATCTTTTGAATGCCGCGAATATGACCTTCAATATTGCGCAAGCGCTTTAAAGTGTCCTCATGATCCATAACATCCGCCTTCCGTTATCCCCCCCCCAGGGGGGATGGGCTTAATAGAGTATACCTAAATGGACGAATGAGGTCAAGATTATCTCGGGAAAATGGGGAGGCCTAGGGAGTCATACCCGATGAGGCTGCCAGCGTCATAAGAGTGTCTGTTTTAAGTCGGCCCGGATCTTCCCACCAGGCTGTCGGATCCAACTGCGTAAGCAAGCGCTCAGACCACTCCCAGAGCGAGACCAGGTCCTCAGGATAACGCTGCGGGCGTGCGCCCACATCGCGCATATCGAAGGCAGCGAGCGCTTGTGCCCATGCCTCCCAGGAGGCCATATCCGGAGTTCGGGAAAGCGTGACGAGGCCGTTGAAATATACCGGCAGCTCTTTGGGAAAATCGGGAATTTGTGTCTTCAGAAATTCGAGGCTGTCCGTCGTGTTGAAGATCAACCAGAGCGGAAGAAGCCCTGCACGAATGGCCATCCCCGGGTCATATTGCGTGAACGTCTCGACCACGACGCCCTGGGGAAGCCGACCTTGTTGCTCATAAAGGATCTCATGCGCACGATAGGCAAGTGTGGAAAAAGCATGTGGGTCTCGACCAACGATGGATTGGAATCTAAACCCCTCCTGGTCGGCAAACGTCCTCAGCGCGCGCTCGAGTCCGGGCTCACTCCCCCACTCTGATTCCGGCAGCGACGTTGGTTCGAGACCCGCCACTCTCCATCCACTGCGATGCGGGGAACCGGCTCTCGCCAGAGCACGGTCGATCCGCTCACTGCCCTCGATAAATTCACGGGCAGGTATGCCTCCCCAGCCTCCCACCTGATAACGGTGCTGCTCACCTAGTTCAAACTGCAGCCAACGGGCGTGGCAATCCAGGTAGACGATAACCCCTCCAGGCTCAAGCATATTCCGAATAAAGCGCTTATAGCCTTGCGGCAGCGCGATCAATTTGAGACGCAGATGGCTAATGACGCGCGTCAACCAACCATCGTGGATCGGATCGAAATGGGCAACCGCCATCAGCTCTGGATTCCTGTCCAGGATCCGGCGAGCTACCCATGAAGTGAGTTCAACGTGGGACTCGATATCGTCGTCGGGACTGCCGCCGCGCAATCCGAGGATAAACGGCTGCGGCAGAAATGGCACACCTAGAACGGCCGCCAGATGCGCGCTCGCCCCGCCCATTGCTGCGCCAATTACGATCGCGGGGAATTTGCGCCCTTGCAGTGCAGCGTAATCATTTAACCTGGTCTCAACCAGATCACGAGTCATGACAGCCTGCGCGTCCTGCGGATTGACGGCAGATATCTGAAATCTCAGTTTAACTGCTGTCCGGGCGAAGGAAAGCGGCAACACGTTCAGCAAGCGCAGTCCCGCCTTCTCCCATCCACTGAATTCAAAAACGCTGGCATCATCGCCAACCAGGTAATTTCCCAGCAGACGCGTAATGACGGGTGAAGCAGATTCGGCGCTCTCAAGCTGAACGTATTTCTTGTCCATGGCTGGATTCACAACCTTCACCTTGTGGATTCGACGGTGCTCAACTCCTGTGCACGGCTCTGGAGCTGCTGTCGTAATACTTGAATATCGTCCGGCACTTTGCGAGCCGCCAGAGCCAGAATGACTGCCCCGAGCAACCATGCTGTGACACAGATCGCCAATATCGCCAGGTGAAGCGAGGCCCGAACGGCGATGACCCCCGCAATGAAAGGCGCGATCGCTGCACCACCGTTTTCGATGAACAGCTGAACAGCCAGGGCGGTGGAGCGCACCTCCGGAAGCGTGATGTCATGAACCGAGGCGACAACATTCGCGGCCGCGAACGGCATGAACAGCGCGGTTACCGCCATCAAGATCGAGAAAAGAAGCTGCTCGTCGGCGGGAACGTTCATCGTGAGCGTGAGGAACAGAGCCCCCGCGACAACACCGAACAGCGCTGTCAGCAGCCTGCCGCGCCTGGTCTTGCGGAAGGCGTAATCCCCGATGAGGCCCCCAACGAAATAACCGGCAGCCAGGATCAGAATGGTGGGAGCAAGTGTGAACAGGATCGCGTTAGGATCATAACCACGCTCGACCTCCAGATAACGGAAAAACCAGAACGTGATCACGTTCCAGGGGAAGACGCCTACAAATCCCTGAGCGAACAGCAGCAAAAGCGTCGGCTTCTTGAACAATCCCAACGCTGCCTTCCAATCAAATCGATAAACGCCAACGGCAGCCAGATCTGAAAGTTCCGGCTCGCTCGCTCCTCTGGGCGTTTCGCGAATCGTGAAGAAGATAAGCAGCGCCAGCAGTATTCCCGCCCCGCCAGTGACATAAAAAATCCGACGCCAACCCAATGAGGCTGCCAGCAACGTTGCCGCAACCAGGCCGACCATGTAACCCAACGGCTGGGTGAGCTGGAGCAAGCCATAGATTTTGCCCCGTCTTTGCGGTCCAAAATAATCCGAAAGCAAGCTGTACAGTCCTGGATAGGTCGAGTCATCGATGCCTGTCGTCGCCCGGGCAGCGAGGAAGCTTCGGTATGTCGGTGCGATCGCGCTCAACCAGGTCGTTGCACCCCAGATGCCTGCAGCCAGGGCGAGCAACTTCGGTCGTGCATATTTGTCGTATAGAATTCCCCAAAGTGGGTAAAGGATCGCTCCCACGAGAAGCGCGCCCGTCACCACCGCGCCCATCTGAGCTTCGTTTATGCCAAAATCGTCCATGATCTGCGTCGTCATCGGCGCGATCAGGAGGCGGTCCGATTGGTGCAGCAGCATAAACAGGAAGAAAACAGTGACAACGTACCAGCGGTAGCCAGATTTGTCTCTCATCTAGAGATCTCTTTAGAGGTGTTGAACGGGGGGCAGATTTTGATGACCCGCCTCGGAACCAGGTGCCTCCCGGAGCAGGTCGATTGCATGCGGAAGTACCTGCATTATCGCCTGGAGATTCTCTCTCGCACCGCGCGGCGAGCCTGGCAGATTGACGATCAGTGTACGGTTGCGGATTCCGGCCACGGCCCTGGAAAGCATCGCGTGCGGCGTCTTGCGCAGGCTGGCGAGCCGCATCGCTTCTGCTAGTCCCGGCGCGTGACGGTCGATCACATTTCGCGTCGCTTCCGGCGTCCGATCCCGGGGCGCAAATCCTGTCCCACCGGTGGTCAGGATAAGATCGATGCTCCCAGAATCGGACCATTCTTCAAGCTGAGTCTCGATTTCACCCTGCTCATCCGGCAGCACGTTCTCCGCGAGCACATTCCAACCTTGTCTCTCAACCAACTCCTTCAGGATCGGTCCCGAGCGATCCTCCCGCTCGCCGCGCGCCGACCGATCCGAAACAGTTAAGATCGCCAAATTCATGAGATTACCTTTCCAAGCAGGTGCAGATCCATGGGCTCACAACCAAACGATCTATAGAACGCCAAGGCGGCGGCGTTCTCACGCGTTACCAGCAGGTAATATTTATAGCAGCCTAAGGCTTTGAAACGCTCTTCAAGCGTCTCCATCAACCGCCGCGCGATCCCACGACGACGATAGTCAGGCAGGACGGCCAGATGGTAGACAAGCCCTCTACGACCATCGTAACCCCCAATGACCGAACCGATCATTTTGTCATCATCAACAGCGACGATAAAAAGCTGAGGGTCACGCTCGAGCTTATGACGCAGGCCATCATAATCGTCGGTCACCGAGATCTGGATACCTGGAGCGCACATCTCCCATAAACTTCGGACTGCCTCGTAATCGCGATCCAGGTCAAAGGTTCGAATATCCATCGTATCCTCAAAAGAAAACTGCACGAGCACTCGAGCTCGCGCAGTTTGGAATACATTTATCTATTCTGCAAGTGACCGCCCCGTTTCAGGAGGCTCACCGATCAATCCGCCTCGGCACCGACAAGCTGCTTCCATTCGCTATGAATGCCATCCTCGGTCACGCCAAAATAGGCCCGGATTTTTTCCGGGGTCTTCTGTGCCAGGTCATAGCGCATGCGGTTGCCACGCTTCTGTTTTTTGATGATCCCCAGGTCACCCTGCCATGCGATGGAGGCTTTTCTGAGATCATCGGGAAGATCGGTAAACTCGGAGATTGCGTAATGCCATAGGCGGCGGGCGGATCGGATCGTCACATTTTTAACCGTGTTGCCGTTACGCAGGTCGCGCATCGTGTAGTATTTCGTCCCATTGCGCTCCTCGACGTCGGCGATCTCCACCCCGGTCTTGGGAGGCTCGACCCCATCAGCCTTCTCTGGTTTCTCTACTGAAGGTGCGGGTTCTACCGTAGCCGGCGTAGTGCCGCGTTGCACCAAACTTACGATTTCGTCACGCACGGCCAAGCCGCTTTCGGCCTCATCCCGCACGTAGATTTTGTTGTCATCGACCGCATAGGGCGGATCGTCACCGCGCGGAATGAGTACACGGATGACGGACTTTCCACGAGTGTCCATCGTATCAACCTCGCATTCGAGAGGCGGGCTGATGCGTTTGCTCAATTCACGCTGAAGTTTCTGGATCGAATCTTTAGGTTTGCTTACACCCACTGGTTCCTCGCGCTGATCCGCTGAGACGCCAATGTAAAGCGTGCCCCCATTTGCATTCGCGAACGCGCACGCATCGGCGATGATCGCATACAATCGTCCGCCCCGGACCGTCATGCTCTCATGAAAGTCCTGGTTGATCGTCGCGCCTTCCTCACGTGCTTGCTGGATAAAATCGAATTTATCCTCTGCCTTGGGCCAGTGTGGTCGTGTCCGGGCGAAATCGTTGCTCTGAAAGAGCTCTTTGATCGCCTGGAACGAGATTTCTGAAAGCAGAACTCTCGTCGCCCGATCTCCCACACCAAGATTTTTACTGTTATCTGGATCCGTTCTCAATCGGTGAGCATCGGACCCCTGGATGCAGTGCATCCGCCTTGGGTATTCGGGCTTGGTCCCACTGAAGAACGACGCCGTGGTGCGTCGACCTTGTTTTCCTAGATCAGTGACCTCCAGCGCGTGCAGGTGAGGGTCTTGAGTATAAGCGATCTTCGTCTGGCCCCCAAAGCCGAAGCCACGCATGGCAACACCGTTCGTAGAGTTAGCATGGGCGGCGATAGCCAGCCCACCAGCTTCGTCGATCAGCCGGTATGCAGAGAGCACATCGCTCGTCGCCCCGACCGTGGACGAGCCTTTATCGAGCTCATCGGCTGGTATCTCAAGGCTCAACAGCAGGTGCTCAATTTCTCGTAGGTTCTTATCCTCGGGAAAAATCGCCAGGATGTGGAATCCCAGGGTGGCAGTGAACTCAAACCCGGGCAGGACCAGCAGTTTGTCCAGCAACCGCCGGTACTCCTTCAGGCGGCCAGACTCTGCTTCTGTCAGGCGCTCGAGCTTCTCGAGCATCGACAATTGCTCGATCTCTTCCATCATCTGTGCGTAACCAGAGACGGTGTTGTGATCGGTGAACGCGATGATATCGAGCCCGCGCACTTCGCTCCTGCGCAGGATGTCTAGGTAGCTTATGTCCGGTTCCTGGTAATCGCTGGAAGCCGGCGTATGTAAATGTAAATCCATTAAGCGCCACTGTCTCGAGGCGCCTTTTGACCTTTTCTTACTCACGACTAGTTTTTCTCCTGAATGCCGACATCCAGGGTGTTAACGAACCCCGGATGTCCTAAATATGTTCCCCAATCAAATTCAGAAGCTGTTCAGGGGGATAAGGTTTCAGGAGAAAGCCGTTGGCACCCAGTGCTTGACAGCGGTGTTCCATATCCAATCCCGATGTCATGATGACTGCCGTCTGATCAAATGCTGGTTGCGATCGGATCTTGCCTAAAATGTCCAATCCACTAGATTTTGGCAGGATGCAATCCATGAGGACGAGTTCCGGGTTCTCTTCTTCTATAACGCCGATGATCCCGTCCCAATCCTGCGAATCGATGACCTCGTATCCATCCAGCTCCAGCAATGTCCGGAGCAGTGATACCATCGTTTCATCATCGTCAACTACTAATATCTTTGGCATCTGCCTTCAAACGATCTCTCAATCGCTACGAACCAGCTTTCTTGGCGGCTTTCTTCGCTTTACCTTTACTTTTTGAAGGTTTTGTGTCCTTCGTCTTCCCCTTCGAGCTCTTCTTCGAATCTTTCTTTTCCAGTGCCAGCTCAATCACTTCATCAACGGTGTCGACAAAGTGGAAATCAATGTCCTCCTGCACCTCTTCAGGAACGTCATCCAAATCGATTTCATTCCGCTTGGGCAGGA
>CBFDDM010000051.1:0-23227 GCA_965603565.1 uncultured Anaerolineales bacterium
GTATTGCCGAAGATATCGTCGTCCTCTTCCTCACCGCGGCGATCGATTACCGCTTGTGGTCGGCACTTTCGCGCCCCCTGTATATCTTTATCCTGGTATTCCTGGCACTCATCCCGACTGCCGGCATCGTCGGCTTTGGATCGGCACGCTGGTTCCAGCTGGGCATCGTGACCGTGCAGCCCTCCGAACTCGCCAAGATCTTCATGATCCTGGTGATGGCCGATTACCTCGCCAAGAACCAGCACCGCCTGCACCAGATCAAGATCGTGCTGCGCAGTTTGCTTCTGGTCGGAATTCCTACACTCTTAGTGTTCGTGCAGCCTGATCTGAGCACCGCAATTGTGCTCGCGGTGATTTGGGTTGCGCTGCTCTGGGCCGCGGGCGCTCAAATCAAACACTTTGCAGTGCTGATCGGTATCGGCATGCTCTCGCCGCTCCTATCCTGGCCCTTTCTACAGACTTATCAGAAGGCGCGCATCATCACATTCCTTTTCCCGGATCCGGATGCAGGTTTCGGTGCAACATACAACGTGAACCAGGCGTTGATCACAATCGGCTCGGGAGGAATCTTCGGAGAGGGATACGGCAGCGGCACCCAGGTCCAACTGCGCTTCTTGAAGGTGCGACACACGGACTTCATCTTCTCGGCGACAGCAGAGGAATTTGGTTTTATCGGTGCAGTGGTGTTTATGCTCTTCTTCGCATTTGTCATCTTCCGCTGCCTGAGAGCTGCGGGCATGGCTCGCGACCTGTATGGCGCTTTAATATGCTACGGCGTCGCTGTTCTGCTTTTCTTCCAGGGTTTCTTCAACATCGGCGTGAATTTGAACGTGTTCCCGGTTTCCGGTCTACCGCTGCCGTTCCTCAGTTATGGAGGATCATCGCTGCTGACCAGCCTGCTCGCCATAGGTCTGGTAGAAAGTGTTATCCTCCGTCATAAGCAGATCGAACTTTAACCACGCACACAATCGAGGTACGAAATGATGTCAACCCAACCCGCGCGTGTCCGTTTTGCGCCATCCCCCACCGGCAGACTCCACATCGGCGGAGCTCGCACCGCGCTCTATGATTTTTTGTTTGCACGAAAGACCGATGGGCAATTCATACTGAGAATAGAAGACACCGACCGCAAACGCTATGACCCCAACGCCGAAGAAGAATTCTTCGAGACGCTCCGTTGGCTGGGGCTGGAATGGGATGAGGGACCAGATAAGGGTGGCCCCAATGGTCCTTACCGACAGTCCGAACGGATGGAAATCTACCAGGAGCACATCACAAAGTTAATCGATTTGGGCTCTGCTTACTATTGCTTCTGTTCCCAGGAACGATTGCAGCAAGTGCGTGAACTCCAGAAGAAACGCAAGGAACCACCTCACTACGATGGTCATTGTCGATCGATACCTCCGGATGAAGCCCGGGCCCGCGTCGAGGCCGGCGAGCAAGCGGTCGTACGCTTCAGGGTTCCACAAGCAGGTCAGACGACCGGCGTCGATTTGCTGCGCGGCGAGATAACGGTTGAAAACTCCAGCATCGATGACTACATTCTGCTGAAATCATCAGGCATGCCGGTCTACCATTTCGCCGCCATCCTCGATGACCATCTGATGGGGATTACACACGTGCTGCGCGGGTCGGAATGGCTGCCAACTTTCCCGCTGCACGTATTGATTTATGAAGCCTTTGGCTGGGAACAGCCCGTCTGGGTACACCTCTCCGTCCTGCTCAATCCGAGCGGCAAGGGCAAACTCAGCAAGCGCCACATGGAGAGTCAGAAGGATGGCGCCAAGGCGGTCTTCACGCTTGACCTGCGTGATTTGGGCTACCTTCCAGAAGCTGTACTGAACTGGATCGGGTTGATGGGCTGGTCATATGACGACCACCAGGAATTTTTCCCCATCGCCGAGTTCATCGAGAAATTCTCGCTTGAAAAACTCAATCCAAGTCCGGCAGCGGTCAACTTCAGCAAACTCGATCACTTCAATGGTCTGCATATTCGCGCGCTCAGAACGGAAGAACTGAGCGAGCGATTGATACCGTATTTCGAGCGAGCCGGTTTTCCGATCGAGCGAGATTTGATCGAGCAGATTACGCCCCTCGTACAGGAGCGCATCCGCACGCTCGATGAAGCTGTCGAGATGTCACGTTTCTTCTTCAAAGAAGAGATCTCGGTGCCTGCCGAAGAGCTGATCGGGAAGAATATGACCGCAGAAGAATCGGCGGATGCGCTCGACAAAACACACACGCTCATCGCTTCGCTACGCTCACTTGAGCACGAGACGTTTGAGCAAGCGCTGCGTGACCTCGCCGACGGACTCGGCTTGAAAGCAGGACAGCTGTTCGGCATGCTGCGTATGGCAGTGACAGGCCAGCGCGTGAGCCCACCCCTGATCGAGAGCATGGCGATCATTGGTCGCGAGAAGGTTTTGGATCGTATCCAGAAAGCGGCCGACCAACTGCGTGCACTCTCCTGAGAGTTTACAGTCGCGAACGGCTGTGTTAAAATGCTTCCACGTTGGGGGTTCGTCTAGTGGTAGGACAGCGGTCTCTGGAACCGTAAGCCCAGGTTCGAATCCTGGACCCCCAGCCAGATGCCTGCCCGCAGCACGTGCTGCGGGCAAGCTTTTTTCAGAACGCCTCTCACGTCTGCCTCCATCCTGATCTATCAATACCCAATCTCACTGTGGCTACACGAACTCGAACGCCTGAATTCGCTGATCCCCCGGTGCGTGGCGGCTTGCCCCGCGATGGTATAATCCCGCCGTGCACACGGACTCATGGCAAGCTGCGCTCGCAAAGACACGGCAGACGACCTTCGGTCGGATCGCAACGCTGCTCGGTCAGACAGAACTTACCGACGAATTCTGGGATGAACTCGAAGCGGAGCTCATCCTGGCAGACGTCGGTTTGACTGCCACCCAGCGCATCCTGGACGACCTGAAGCAAGAAGCCCATGCTCAAGGTTGGATCCAGGGATCTCAACTGCGCAGCGGTTTGCGCCAGATGCTCATCGATCTGCTCGCCGAGGGCGAGCAGGCGGATTTCTCCGAACGCCCCGTCGTCACCATCCTGGTTGGTGTGAATGGTTCAGGAAAGACCACCAGCCTGGCCAAGCTTGCCCACCACTGGAAGCGCACAGGTCGTGATGTGCTGCTCGCGGCCGCAGATACTTACCGGGCCGCAGCAACAGAGCAGCTGCAGCGATGGGCGAATAAGCTTGGCGCTCAGCTCGTCACCGGCCAGGCCGGCAGCGATCCTGGCGCCGTAGTTTATGACGCTTGTCATGCAGCTCTCGCTCGCGAGGTCGACGTGCTGCTAATCGATACATCAGGCCGAATGCACACCGAACACAACCTGATGGCTGAACTCCAGAAAATCGTACAGGTGGCGGGCAAAGTGATCGATAAAGCCCCCCACCGCGTCTACCTCGTGCTGGACGCGACGACAGGGCAAAACGGTCTCGCCCAGGCTCAAACGTTCAAAGAAACGATCGAGATCGATGGCATCATCCTGGCTAAATTGGATGGCTCCGCCAAAGGCGGAGTTGCCGTTGCTATCCGGCAGCAGCTCGGCCTGCCGATTAATTACGTCGGACTGGGAGAGAGCCTTGAGCAATTCGCCCCGTTTGACGCAAGTGCCTATGTCGATGGCCTGATCGGTTCCACATCTTGACAATAACAAGGTAGAATCAATTACATTAGCATCCACCTCATTATTGGAGGCCGTTGTAAATTCGTATGGAAGATCTCAGGACAAGAGCAGAAAATATCCACTCACGGATCGAAGACCTTCTGGTGCGTCTTTGACTTCGCGAAACGCATATCCCAATTAGAAGCACTCCAGAAAAAAGCTGAAGATCCCGATCTCTGGGCCGACCCGGACGAAGCCAAGAAAGTGATGCGGCAGTTTACCCGTTTGAAACGGGACGTTGACTCATGGCGCGAGCTTCGCCTGCGAGCAAGCGATCTCTTAGAACTTCTTGAAATGGAAGATGAATCTATGCAGGAAGAGCTTGAGATGGAGGTCGAGACTCTGGAGGCCGAGATTGAGCGGCGTGAAACGCGTGCGTTGCTCTCCGGGGACTATGACAGCTCAGATGCAATCCTGGCAATCCACGCCGGCGCGGGCGGTACCGATTCCCAAGATTGGGCCGCGATGCTGCAGCGCATGTACCTGCGCTGGGCAGAAAGTCATGATTACAAAACCCAGGTTCTGGATCAAAGCGAGGGCGAAGAAGCGGGCATCAAGAGCGTCACGATAGCCCTCGAGGGCGATTATGCCTATGGCTACCTGAAAGCAGAAAAGGGCGTCCATCGCCTTGTGCGTCTATCTCCGTTCGACTCTGCCAATCGGCGCCATACCTCTTTCGCCCTGGTCGAGGTGCTGCCCGAAGTGGAATCTGACGAGGATGTAGATATCAATCCAAACGATCTGCGCATCGACACCTACCGCTCCGCCGGTGCCGGGGGGCAGAACGTGCAGAAAAATGAAACCGCGGTGCGCATCACTCACATTCCCTCGGGCCTGGTCGTGACCTGCCAGAACGAGCGCTCACAGAGCCAGAACAAAGAAAACGCGATGAAGGTGCTGAAAGCGCGCTTGCTTGAAATCAAAGAAGAACAGCAGGCAGAGGAACTTGCCGAAATAAAAGGAGACCACGTGAAGGCTGAATGGGGCAGCCAGATCCGCTCCTACGTGCTTCATCCATATCAGATGGTCAAAGATCACCGTACGGATGTTGAAATCGGCAACACGCAGGCTGTTCTCGATGGTGATTTGGATGAATTCATCGAATCTTATCTGCGCAGCACAATTGGAGAAAAAACATAAACACAAAGCTGGATAAGGGTAAAATTACGCATACCTTGTCGACCCCAATTGCGTCTGCTATAATCCCCCGGCTTGCGTTCGAGAGGAGACATTTACTGTGGGAACCTATCTAAACATCGCGCTGATCGTCGTCTCAATTGCAGTCATCGCGGTCATCCTGCTGCAGAGCCGCGGCGCTGGATTGGGCGGCCTGGGCGGTGGTGCCGACCTTGGCGGCTCTGGATTCCATGTGCGCAGGGGCATCGAGCGGGTCCTCTTCAACGTGACCATTGCACTCAGCACGATCTTCTTCCTGCTCGCACTGCTCACGGTTACCCTCGTCGGATAGATACGACCTCCGAAGCTCTACCCAAGACTCGGTATTCCATGCGAAAACTGCGTTGGCCTCTGCTTATCGCGATCATCGGCATCATTGCCGTCGTCGCCATCCTCCTGAGCCAGTCTTCAGACCCAGGCATCATTGCCCCGCAGCCTGTTGAAGGTGGTGCTTATTCGGAGGCGCTGATTGGCGAATTGCAGCGAATAAACCCCATCCTGGACGATTTCAACCAGCCCGATCAGGATATTGGTCGCCTGATATTCAGTGGTCTCGTCCGCTTTGACTCACGCGGCAATCCGCAAAAAGAACTTGCCGAATCCTGGTCGATCTCCGCTGACGCTTCGCTGTACACTGTGGTGCTTCGAGAGGATGCTGTCTGGCACGATGGAGAACCGGTTACTGCCGACGATATCGTTTACACATTCTCGAAGTTCCAGGACGATGATTATCCCGGTCCGGCTGATTTGCATGAAGTCTGGACGGAGATCAATATTATCCGCCTGGACGACCGGCGTGTGCAGTTCCAACTTCCTGTGCCTTATGCCCCGTTTCTGGACTACTTGACCAACGGTCTGCTTCCGGATCATTTACTGCGTGGCGTCTCAGCAAGCGCACTCATCGACCACCCATTCAACCTCAACCCTATTGGCACAGGTCCTTACCAATTTGATCAGTTCATTATCGAGGACGATGAGATCGTCGGCATCAGCCTCTCAGCGTTCGAAGATTTTTACTTTTCCCGTCCCTTCCTCGATCGAGTCGAGTTTCGCATGGTTGCCGATTCTCAGGCTGCCTACGAAGCTTTCTTAAACGAGCAGGTCACGGGAATAGCAAGGGTCGATACGGAAATCCTGGACGATGTGCTTGATAATCCGCAGCTAAATCTGCACACCGCCCGTTTACCCCGTCTGGGTATGCTTATCCTGAACCTCGATCACCCCATCAAAGAATTCCTTGGCGAAAAACAAATTCGTCGCGCCTTGATGCAATCGATTAATCGTGAATGGATCATCCAATCTGCGCTGGAAGGTCAAGCCGTACTACCGGTCGGGCCGATCATGCCGGGAACCTGGGCATTTGCTGACGGACTCCAACCCCACACTTTCGACCCTATTGAAGCCGCCCGCATTCTCGATGAGCAGGAGTGGGAACTTACCGCTGGCGCCGCACCCGGGACAGAGGAATATGTGCGCAGCAAGGACGAACAGCAGCTCACGTTAGAATTGGCGCATGCAGACGATGATCGCTCGACAAAGATTGCTGAGCTTGTTGAGGGCTACTGGGAGGGTGTCGGGATCCAGGTCACTCGTGTTCCGGTTCCTGTTGAGGATTTACTCACCGGTTACCTGGAACCGCGCGAGTTCGAAGTTGTCCTCACCGAGATCAATTTCGGACGATACCCGGACCCCGATCCTTATGCCCTATGGCACGATTCCCAAACCGAGACGGGGCAAAATTATTCCGGCTTTGATGATCGCAACACGAGCATCTGGCTTGAACAGGCCCGTACGACTCCAGACCCGTCCCGGCGTGCAGATTTGTACGCCAGCTTCCAGTATCGCTTCCAGGACCAACTGCCTGCTCTGCCGCTCTACTATCCTGTCTACAATTTCGCCATCGACGCGCAGTTTCAAGGAGTCACCATCGGTCCGTTATTCGATCCCAGTGAGCGCTTTGGGTCAATTCTCGATTGGCATCTTATCGCAAGGCGGAACGTTTCCCCAACTGAAAATAGACAGTAAAGTCGGCAGCACAGCAGCGCTTGTCACTGTGCGGATGTGAATAAGCATGCGTGGTATAATCCCACCGGTCTGTGACTTTGAAGTTACAGATGATATTTACAGAAAGGTGAAGTAGTGTCAGCTAAAGAAAAACAATCCTCGGGCCAGACGTTGAGTTCAATCAAGCCCGGTCAAAAAATCGAAGGTACAGTGTCGAAAGTCGAGCTTTTCGGCGCGTTTGTTGACGTCGGTCTCGAACAACCCGGTCTTATCCATATCTCCCAGTTGAAGCGTGGGCGTGTAAACAGAGTTCAGGACATCGTCAAAGAAGGCGATAAGGTTGAAGTATGGGTCCAGAATGTTGACCCCGACAGCAATCGTCTTGAACTCTCCATGATCAAGCCAGTAGATGTCAAATGGAATGACCTATCACCTGGCAAGACCTACCAGGGCGAGGTCGTCCGATTGGAGAAATTCGGCGCATTTATCGATATCGGCACGGACCGTCATGGTCTCGTCCATGTCAGTGAGATGCGGGATGATTACGTCAGGGATCCCGCCGATATCGTGAGCGTGGGTGATACCGTTGAGGTAACAGTCCTGGAAATTGATCGGAAGAAACGACAGATACGCCTCACCATGAAGGAGAACACCCAAGAAATCATGGAAGAGGTTGAACCGGTCGAGGAGATCCCGACGGCAATGGAAATCGCCCTGCGCCAGGCACTGGATGAAAACGATGAAGCGCCTGCCGAAGCCCTCAAAGAGGACAAGCCCACCAAGAAGAAAAGCCAGGAATTGGAAGATATCCTGAGCCGTACGCTCGAGCGCAAAGTGAGCAGCTCTCGAGAGTGAACTGTTTGCCAGCAGATGAGTAATCGAAAAGGGCGCTTATTGCGCCCTTTTGTGATTTCATGCGATTGGGGACGACTTTGATGTCCTAATACTCTTCCTCCTCCAGCCAATCCTCATCGTCTTCCTCATCCAAATACAGGTCTTCTTCGTCCTCATCCCAGAACTCGTCTAATTCGTCATTTTCCCATTCTTCATCTTCGGGGATATCTCCAATAAGAGTATAAGTAAGGCAGCCCTCTTCCGGATCAAGCTCGATCGCACCCGTTCCACAATAGCCATCTTCCAGGTAGACACAATCCAGATATCGGCATTGAATTCGCGGCATCTCCGGATCCTCCTCTACGCACCGGCTAGAAGTTCTCTTAATCTTACGATGCTGATCGCAAACAAGAGCAGCATCAGAACCGCAGACACAACGCAATACGGGCAGATTTCGTTCAGTATCGCGATTTCGACGTAAGTAAGGTACGCAGAGTAAATCGTTCCCGTCAGCGTAAACCCAAAAAAGGCCAAACGCAAGCCATCTTTCAGTTCAGAAAACCTCGGCTCCAACACAACGACTGCAATGATCGCCAGATATCCTACGATGCCGATCAACGCGATCGGAATGCCGGCGATCTCAGCGTAACGGCTGCTGTTGACCGCCTCGCAATTGCCAATCGGACCACAGGTCGCGTACGAACCGGTCAGTTTTACCCAGGTTAAATAGATGGAATCCAGTACACCCAAAAATGCAAGAACAACCACTGACCAACCAGCACGATCCATCCAACACCAACTTTCTTCAGAATTGTGGTTTGTCTCTATGCCAGAATCGTCATCCAGCACGAATCCGAGCAGCAGGCCCGGACCGATGCAAAAGGATACACGAATTTGAAATGATTATCCAGGGGGTAGCCTACGCGCTTCCAGAACGTTTGGAAGCGCCTCCAGCCTATTCAAGACACGGCTGAGTTGGGTGACATTGTTGATGCCCATAACCAGATCGAATATCGCCAGGCTGTTCTTCGTCGAGACCTGGATTGAGGACATATTGATGCCTTCATTGGACACCAGGGTCGAAACATCTTTCATCAAGCCATCACGGTCATACGCGCGGATACGCACGGATACCGGGTAAGTTTTCTTCGCCTTGCCCCACGAGACCTGAACTACACGCTCACGGTCCTTCACACGCAGCACATTAGGGCAATCCTGGCGATGAATCGTAGCGCCGCGACCACGCGTTATATAGCCAACGATTGGATCGCCAGGCGCGGGGTTGCAGCAGCGCGCAATCTTGGTAAGCACACCCGACAAGCCCAGGACGCTGATCTCATCCGAAACTCGCGTTGGCCCGATATCGGTTTCTGTTACCGACGGTTCTTCAAGTTCTTCGGTCTCTTCAGGAACGACACTCGTCACAATGCGGCTCATCGACAGATCACCACAGCCGATTGCAGCCAGTAAGTCATCCACCTGATTGAACCCGAATTCTTTGCTTACCGATTCATAAGATACGCTCTCGAGTCCCAGACGTCTGAGTTCACGCTCGAGCAGCAGACGCCCATGGGAGACATTCTGCTCGCGGTCCTGCCGGCGGAACCATTGACGAATCTTGCTGCGTGCCCGCTGGCTCCTGACCATCTCCAGCGTCGGGTTGAGCCAGTCGCGGCTCGGTCCGCCCCGCTTCGCAGTCAGTATCTCGACTGCATCGCCGGTCAGGAGCTTGGTATCGAGCGAGACTAACTTGCCATTAACCTTCGCACCGCGGCATGTATGGCCGACCGCGGTGTGAATGTGGTATGCAAAATCGATCGGGGTTGAGCCTGCCGGTAAGTCGATGATGTCGCCTTTTGGGGTAAAGACATACACGCGATCGTTGAACACATCAGACTTCATCGCATCGACGAAGTCCCCGGCATCATCCACATCCTGACGCCATTCCATCAGGCGGCGCAGCCACATCACCCGACGCTCAAAGGAATCCTCTTTTCGACGCCCTTCTTTGTAGCGCCAGTGCGCGGCGATGCCGTACTCAGCATTCTCGTGCATCTCCGGGGTCCGGATCTGCACCTCCAGAGTCTTGCCATCATCGTAGATTACGGCGGTATGCAGCGATTGGTAGAAATTGTCTTTGGGTGTCGCGATGTAATCGTCAAATGCGCCTGGAACCGGCTTCCAACGGTTGTGGATCACCCCCAGCGCCAGATAACATTCCGTTTCTTCAGCGACCTGAATGCGCACACCGCGGACATCATAGACCATCTCAAAGGGAACTCCCTTGCGCTCCATCTTGCGGTAGATCGAGTAAAGATGCTTGGGGCGCCCTGAAACATCCGCATCAATACCGGCTTCGCCGAGGATCTGTCCCAGCGTCTCGGTGATCGAATCGAGTGCCTGTTCTCGATCGATGCGTCGCTCGGCTACGTTTGAGGCGATTGCTTTGTACTCCTCCGGCTTGACGTACCGGAAGCCAAGATCCTCGAGCTCCCATTTCATCTGCCAGATGCCGAGCCGGTTCGCCAACGGTGCAAAGATCTCTAGCGTCTCCTCTGCGATACGGCTTTGTTTATCTACCGGCAAATGCGAGAGTGTCCGCATATTGTGCAAGCGATCTGCCAACTTAATCACGACTACACGAACATCGTCACCCATCGCCAGGAAGGTCTTCCGCAATGTCTCTTTCGCAAGCTCGCCCTTCGTCGCCAGTGGGTCTTTCGACCGCTTTCCGGTGTGGCTCACCCGCGGAAGCTGCGTCAGCTTGGTCACACCGTCGACCAATTCAGCGACCTCCTCACCGAAATCGCGTTGGATATCTTCCAAACCGATATTGGTATCCTCGACGGTATCGTGCAGGATCCCTGCGACGATCGCCGGCACAGGTGCCCCGAGCTCTTGCAGGATACCCGCCACAGCGAGGCAGTGGTTGATATATGGCTCTCCGGATGCTCGTTTCTGTTTGCGGTGAGCCTTCTCAGCCACGCGGTAGGCACGTTTAAGCATCTCCCGATCTGTCGGGGAGACGTAGTCTGGCAATTCATTAATCAGATAGTCGATATCCATGGCGCTCTATTTCAAAGTATAGTCGCCCAGGAGGACGCCAACAAGGGTCATGAATAAAAAGAGGCCGGAAAAGCTCCGGCCTCCCTGTTTCTAAGTGCTGTCGCTTTGCTTTCAGGATGTAGGTGCTGGCGCAACAGATTGGGGCAGATGCTCAACCCATTCTTCGTTGATGTTGATCTCTGCATTTGCTCGCAGCTCACTCAAGAAATTAGCGTATGCTTGTTCCGCGATCAATGCAAGCGCCTCTTCGGAGAGTGATCGTTCCTCGCGCTCCTCGACCCTGAAGAGATGCCAGCCAAAATCAGATTGGAAAGGCCCTGATACTTGCCCTTCGACAGTTCCAAATGCCGCGACACCTGCCTGTCCGTAGGTGGTAAGCAGCTCTCCCAGCGTTCGCCATCCGATCAAACCTTCTTCTTCGATCGTGGCAAAGTCCTGAGAAAACTCACTCACCAGATCGGCCCATTCTTCACCCTCCTCCAGCCTTTCAAGGACTTCTTCTCCGGTCTCAAGATCTGGCAAGAGGATATGCTTGACTAGAACCTGCTCCTGTTCTTCCGGAACTTCGGGCTCATAAGCTTCTTGAAGCTTCTCCCGATAAAGCGTTGCCTCAACAAACGCGATGTAATCCGATTCCTCGATACGGAAGTCCGACAACGAGTCGACAAACTCGGCATAATCAGATTCGAACGCATCAACAGTATATGCAGTCGGTGTCGGTCGCGGTGTGCGCGTCGGCGCGGTTGTCGGGCTGGGACCCGGGGTTGCGGTCAGTTCGGCTGCCGCCGTCGCGGTGATATCCGGTGTGAAAGTTGGAAATGGCGTGACCGTAGGCAGCGGTGTAGGCGTGCCGTCGACGTAGAATCCAAAATCCTGCTCGATACGGCGGTCGATTTCCACCTGAGTGACCTCGATACCCTGCTCTTGAGCAGCCTGCTTGACGAGTGCGTCGACGACAAGCTGATCGATCACTTGTTGACCAAGCAGTTCCACATCTGAAAGCTGGGTCTGGATCTGATTCTGGAGCGAGCGAATCTGCGCCAGAGTATTCGGATCGGCGGCAAAGAAGGACTCCATCTGTACATAGGAGTTCAGCTGCGCAAGCAGCTGGCGCTGCATCAGCCTGACCCTGCCCTGAAACTCAGCCTTAGTTACCGTGGTGTCGTTAACCTCTGCAATCACGATTCTCGGCTGCACAAAGCGGCTGTCATACCATCCATAGGCCAATAAACCGACAACAATTGCAAGCGTGATAATCGTCCCAAACATGATCCAACGGCGCTGGATGCGCTCGCGCTCGGCACGCGCCCTGTGCTTGCGGGTGGTGCCGCCCATCGGAGGTCTTTTTGCCATAGAAAAACTCCTGCGCTGAAACTCGAGCCTGTCCACCCTTCTGCAACCGCTGTGATTAAGTACGGACTCACCACGCGTGCGAGAGGTGTTTGTAGGCTCGAGCTGTTTGTTTATCTAACTGCTGGTTCTATCGAAGCCGATCGGATGCGAAGGGCAGCAGCGCCATCTGACGGGCGCGCTTTACCGCCCCAGCGACCATACGCTGATGCTTCGCGCAAGTTCCGGTAACACGTCGCGAGTGGATTTTTCCACCTTCGGAGACAAAGCGCTTCAGGAGATCAACCTGCTTGTAGTCAATGTGCTTTGTCCTTTCCGCACAAAATTGGCATAATCGTTGGCGCCGTCCAAATCGGCGGCCGCCCGATGACCTTCTTGATCCGCGTGATTCTCTGTCAGACAAAGTATTAACTCCCCGCCCAAGATAATGGGCGCTCTATTTGTTCTTCTTCATGCCCTCAAAAGGGCAGCTCTTCTTCCTCGTTGATGTCGCCGCTCAACTCTGCGTCATCCGCTCCGCGTCGATCGCCGAGCATGATCATTTCGCGTGCAACCAGCTCGGTTGTGAAATGCTTGTTCCCGTCCGAATCTTCCCAACGTCGGGTCTGCAACCGACCTTCGACATACACCTGCTGACCTTTGTGCAGGTGCTGATTACAGATCTCCGCCAGGTTGCCCCAGGCAACGACATTGAACCACTCGGTCTCCTCATGTCGTTCCCCATCAGAGGAATGCCAGGACCGCGAGGTAGCAACGCTGAACGTCGTTACTGGGCGCCCGGAGGGCGTGTAGCGCATTTCAGGATCTCGACCGAGATGCCCGATGATCATCAGTTTATTCAAGCCACGACTCATATCCGTCTCCCTCCCTGTCGGGAAGTATCCGCCGGAGTTTGCTACGCCGTTTCCTGAACCGTAACCATAAAACGCAGAATTTGCTCATTAAGGCGCATATTCCGCTCGATTTCGGCAGGGGCAGACGCCGGCATTTCCGCTTTCACAAAGAAGTAATAGCCGTCGTTCTTCTTCTGGATGGGATAAGCCAGCCAGCGCTTTCCCCAGCGGTCTACATCGGAAACTTTTCCGCCATTCGCCTCGACCCAGCCTTTCACCCGCTCTTCGAGTTCGGTTAGCGATGATTCGTCGAGATCGGAATCTGCGATGTACGCAATTTCGTAGTTGCGCATAGAGGTCCTCCTTTCCTCGGGATTGCCCCCAATCAAGCATCTGGCGATACAGGCTGGGAGCGGAAAGCGCGCCATGTGATTGGCGCTGCAACGGACGAGAGTCTATCACGAATAGGGTTGATTCGCAACCTCGACTGGTTGCGTGACATCTTTCACGGTATAATTTTTCTCGGACTGAGGTCAAATCCAAATAGACAAGGAACCTTCTCGCGAGGCACGAATCTTCACGCATTATCCAGGGAGACGTGTGCACCAGCAGAATTGACGAGGCCAGGTCTCTACTCACCTGGCCCGATTGCTGTAAAGTGCCTTCCCGTAATCTGCAGGGTCCTGAAAGGGAGAGAAATTCATATGCCATCCAAACCGATCAAATTTGGTACCGACGGTTGGAGAGGTCGTATTGCAGATGATTACACGTTTGAAGCGGTGCGACGCTGCAGCCACGGATTTGCTATCTACCTGAAGGAACTGGAAGGCCCGGATCAATCGATCGTCATCGGGCATGATAAGCGCTTCGCATCGGAGGATTTTGCTCAAGCCGCAGCAGAAGTAATGGCCGGACATGGCTTCAAAGTGCTCTTGTTGAAAGGCGCGACGCCCACGCCGACAATTTCTTACACCGCAGTAGAGCAAAAGGCGGCTGGCGCGATCAACATCACCGCCTCACACAATCCACCAGGCGATAACGGTTTCAAAGTGCGCGACCGTAATGGCGGCGCGGTGGCACCGGATGGCCTCAAAATCATCGAGGAGAACATCCCCCCCGATGATGAAAACATCCCCAGAATATCGCTGGAAGCTGGCCTTGAAAGAGGGCAGATCGTAGAATACGATCCCAAACCAGCATATATCAAGCAGATTGAATCACTGGTTGACCTCGACCCGATCCGCAACGCTGGGCTTAATATTCTCATCGATCCTATGTGGGGCAATGGTGCCGGGTGGTTCAGCGAGCTGCTCGCCGGCGGCAGCACGAAAGTCACTGAGATTCACAACCGGCGGCACCCATTATTCCCTGAGATGACCCGGCCCGAGCCCATCCCTCCTAACATCGATGCCGGCTTGAAAGCATCCCTCGAACTTGACGCAGACGCGCTGCTCATAACCGATGGCGACGCCGACCGTGTCGGGCTAGGCGACGAGAATGGAAAATTTGTTGACCAGCTGCGAGTCTATGGTCTGCTGGCTTATTACATGCTGGAGGTGCGCGGCGAACGCGGGCCGATCGTAAAAACGCTCTCCACCACATCGATGCTGGAGAAACTGGGTGAAAAGTACGACGTTCGCGTGTATCAGACCGGAGTTGGTTTCAAATACGTGGCTCCTAAAATGCTTGAGGTGGACGCCTTGATAGGCGGTGAGGAATCCGGAGGTTATGCTTTCCACGGTCATGTCCCGGAGCGTGATGGCATCCTCGCTGGATTGTATCTGCTGGATATGATGGTTCAGCTTGATCGCAAGCCCAGCGAACTTGTAGAGCTGCTTTTCGAGACCGTTGGCGCCCATTATTATGATCGCATCGACACACCGCTCGATCCCGATAAACGGCAGCATTACCGGAAACAGATCGAGGCGGCCAAGCCGGATGAGATCGCGGGCCTAAAAGTTACCGAAATCGTCACGACCGATGGCTACAAATTCAAGCTGGAAGACGGTGGTTGGCTGCTGGTGCGTTTCTCCGGAACGGAGCCGATCGTACGTGTCTATACCGAAACGACCTCCAAAGATCGGGTCGACCCTATCCTGCAAACGGGCCTTAAGCTGGTAGGGGTTAAATGAAGTCCGCCTCCGCCCCACTCGTGGACACGCACTGCCATTTGAATGCGGCCGCGTTTGATGAAGACCTTGAGTCCGTCATCAGCCGCGCCCGGCATGCTGGGATCACAAAGATCCTCATTCCAGGAACGGATCTGGACAGCAGCCGGCGATCTATTTCTCTGGCAAAGCAGCACCCTGACCTTTATGCCGCAGTTGGGGTCCATCCCCATGATGCCAAAAGTTGGCGGCCTTCCACGATAGCCGAGCTCATTGAACTCACGAAAGAGCCTGAGGTCGTCGCTGTCGGCGAAATCGGCCTGGATTATTACCGCAATTATTCGAAACCTGAAATCCAACGAGAGGTCTTTCGTAATCAACTGACTTTAGCAAAGGAAGCAGAGCTTCCGATCATCGTTCACAACCGGGAGGCGATTGAAGACCTCCTGCCTATCCTTAAGGAGTGGGTTCAAGATCTCCCCCGTCCGCTGAAAACCCGTGCTGGCGTCCTGCACGCGTTCTCGGCAACTGCGGATGCCGCCTCCAAAGCAATTGATTTGGGTTTCTATATAGGGATCGCCGGGCCGGTAACCTTCCGCAACGCTGAGGCGCTGCGCAGGATTGTCAGGCAGATCCCACTCGAACGAATACTGACCGAAACGGATGCACCTTATCTGACTCCCGATCCGCACCGCGGTAAGCGCAACGAACCGGGCTATGTGCAGTTTGTCGCCACAGCGATTGCGAACACACGCCAGGTCGAGGTCGACCAGGCGAAAGAACAAATGGTGGTTAATGCACGTGTACTCTTCCGATGGAATCATGCAATCACAAATAGCTACATTCTTTGATCTTGCTCAGCCGCAGCTCGATGCGGTCGAAGCCCAGATGCTTAGCAGCTTCGATGGCCATCATCCCAGCCTGAACGATGCGCTATCGCACCTGCTTGGGTCGGGCGGCAAACGCATCCGCCCTACCGTCGCCATCCTGGCCGGCAAGATGCTTGACGTTAATATGGACCTGCTCGTCCTGCATGCGGCAGCCATCGAGATGCTGCACACAGCCACGCTGGTCCACGACGACCTTATAGATGGAGCCTTGCTCAGGCGCGGCATCCCCACACTTAACGCACGTTGGAGCGCAGGCGCCACGGTCCTTACCGGTGACTATATTTTTGCCCGTGCCGCCCACCTCGCAGCCCAAACAGGATCGCTTGCGCTGATGGAATCGTTCGCGCAAGCCTTGATGACGATCGTGAATGGCGAAATTACCCAGTTATTCGAAATCGAACCTCGTGACCTGGAGCAATCCTATTACGACCGAATTTACGCCAAGACGGCTTCTCTCTTTGAGGTCTCGACTGAGGGGGTTGCCCTGATGGGCAACTGCGACGACGACATAATTGACACGATGCGCACGTTCGGTCACCACATCGGACTGGCATTCCAGATCGTGGATGACATCCTGGACTTCACCGGCGATCAAGAGAGCGTGGGCAAGCCGGTGGGCAGCGATCTCCGTCAAGGGTTGCTCACGCTGCCCACCCTGCTGTATCTTGAGAAACTCGAAGATGGACACAACCTTGCACGTTCACTGCGCGAAAAGGACGTCGAAGATGTCGAACTTGGCCGAATGATCGAGTCGATTCGAACATCGGCGGCAATCGATGTCGCCCTCGAGAAAGCCGAAAATTTTGTCCAGCAAGGCGAAGACCTGATCTTGCGTATGCCAGATACACCAGAGCGCGAGGCGCTTATCGAGATCGCCCGCTACGTGGTCCGCCGAAAATTGTAAATATTCTTTGCATACAGAGGAGAAAATAACGTGAAAATCGAAACCCAGGAACATAAACGAGTTGTTGTTGTGACTGTTGAAGGGCGCATCGACTCTGCCACAGCGAGCGAATTCGAGGACGCTCTGAACGAATTCACTAAGCAGGGTAAAAACAACATCGTACTCGACCTTTCTGAGGTTGATTTTATCTCGTCCGCAGGTTTGCGTGTGTTGGTAACGGCTCGAAAAGCGGTCAAGAGCGCCGGTGGAGATATCGTCTTCGCGGATTCATCCGAGCAGGTACTTGAAACGCTCGAGATCGCCGGCCTGGATGTACTCTTCGAGCACTATCCCGATCGAGAAAAGGCAATCGGTTCTTTCTAATCGTGATGAGATCGGAGACGATTCGGATCGAAGGGCAATATGAGCAGATTCAATCGGTCCGAGAGCTGGTTCAACGCGCCGCGGAAGAGGCAGGTTTTTCATCGAAGGAATGCTATGCCTGCCAGCTAGCGGTAAGCGAGGCAGTCGAAAACATCATCCGCCATGGTTACGGTCAGGAGGTTCCCAACCAGATCGAGGTGACGATATCGAGCGAACCAGGCGAACTCAATATTGAGCTAACGGATGATGCAGCACCGTTCAACCCGACGAATAGACGAGAAATCAAGAAATGGACAAAAGATGATCCACCTGTGGGCGGACTGGGCATCCAGATCATCCACCGGATCATGGACAAGGTCGATTACGAAAGGGAATCTGGCCGAAACCGACTCACCCTCCAGAAGCGAAAGAACAAGAAGATTGAATCGACCGATTAATCGGCTTATCAGTATCCCATAGACGATGTCCTCATCGACTGAAACACCTTCCGAACACAGAATGATCCCCGGTGCCATTATTCGGTCTGGGGGTCTTTTTCATAGTCCCTTTTCTAGCATGACTGAAGGGCTGCGCTGCACCAATGGCTAATCGAAAAGAGCTCGAAATCCACTCGATTGCTTCCATCATGACCGCAATCTCACGCAGCGCCTCCGACCCTCGAGAACTCGCGGAGGTCGCCTTCGTTGAGATTGCGCGCTTCACAGAACCAGATGTCTTTGAGCTAGGACTCTTTGAAGCTGATTCATACAGAACGCTGATAAAGGTTGTCGAAGGAACCCGCGAAGAAAACCAGCACGTAGAGAATCTCGCAGCAGAATCGGATCTGCTGGCATGGGTTCGGAATAATGGCCAGCCTCTGCTCTTCTCCAACTTCGAGGAACAAAGAGATTCGCTCCCGGAGGTCAGCATTCTGACCTCAGGAGAAATGCTCGCATCAGGCTTGTTTATTCCGTTGATCTTCGGCAACCGTATACTCGGTGTTCTTTCTCTGCGCAGCAGCAGAATAAACGCATTTGACGAAAACGATCAGGAGCTGATCACCATTATTGCAGCCAGCATCACGCCTGCGCTCGCCACAAGCGGCCTGGCGGGTGAGATCGAGTTCCTGACCCTGCAAATGCTGCTCATTCAACAGGTTTCCAGACTGCTCATGACGCTGGAGCCGCTCTCAGACCGAATGGCGCGCATCGTTGAGCTGCTCGCACAGGTGCTTGAAATCGAAAAAATCTCATTGTACGAGGTGCTCGATGACCAGATTCATATGCGCGCGCAAAGTTCAAACGCAAAAATCCAGAATGACCAACCTGAAATCCCAGAACTCGTCGAGAGAGCAATCGCAACAGGTGAGACCCACTCTCTGCAAATAGCATCAGATGCGGACGAGGGGGACGAAGAATCCCCCAATGAAACTCAATTCGCATTTCCGTTGAAGATCGTCCATCACCGACTTGGAGCGCTGCACTTATGCTGTCCGGGGGGGAAAGAATTCGATGAAGACCAGCTGAAGGTGCTGGAAACCGTATCCCAACAGCTCGCTTTTGCTATTCTCGAGGCGAGGAATTACGCACAGCACCAGCAGGAAGCCTGGGTCACGACCGTGCTCCTGGAGGTCGCACGGCACGCCGCGCAGCCGGGTGACCCGCTGGCCGCCCTTCAGGCCGTCTTGCAGCTCGCGACTTTGCTCGTGGGAACGGAATGGATCGTCCTGCTAACCCATGATGTCTCCACGGGACTCTTGAGATTTGCTACTTCATCGGGATTAAAAAGACAGCAGACATTCGCGCTTGCGGAGCTTGAAATTGAAGCATCTGTCATGGGTTTGCAACCCCCCTACAAGGACAATGAAAAACCGATTATCCTCGATATACCGGACCCGATGAGCAGCGTCCTCCAGGATGACCGTGCTTTGGGGCTCATCTTGAGCGATGGGCAGGATCTGCTTGGCATGCTGCTGACTGAAAACGAGCAGTTAACCGGTAAACAGCCCTCGCTGATGACCGGCATCGCCCATCAAATTTCCTTGCGCCTGGAAAACAGTCGACTCATTGAGCAAGCTGCTCTTCAGCGATCACTTGAGCGCGAACTCGCTATGGCTCGCGAGATCCAGACGAGTTTTTTACCCTCGTCGATTCCTGAGGTTCGAGGCTGGGACATAGGCGTCGCCTGGCGGGTAGCGCGTGAAGTCGGCGGAGATTTTTATGATTTCATCCCACTTCCCGGCGGGGAGTGTGGTGAGCGCTTCGGGATCGTCATTGCCGATGTCGCCGATAAGGGCATCCCGGCAGCTTTATACATGGCCCTTTCGAGAACCCTGTTGAGGACGCTGGCTAAAGAGGTCGATGATCCCGGCGCTTGCCTGAAGCGCGTCAACCAGCAGCTGATCCACGACACCCACGCCGACCTGTTTGTATCGATATTTTACGCGATCCTGGAACCAGAGTTCGGGCGCTTGCGCTACGCCAACGCAGGGCATAATCCGCCAATGCTGTTTACGCCTCGCCAGCGCAGCCAGCTTTTGCGCGATCATGATATGGTTCTGGGTGTGCAGAGTTCAAGCACATACCAGACGCGTGAAGTTGAAATCGCCGAGGACCAGATGCTTGTACTTTACACTGATGGAGTCACGGACGCGTTGGACCCGAACGAGGATTTTTTCGGAATGCAGCGCCTGGAGAGCCTCGTGCTGGGCATGCCTGAATGGCAAGCGCAGACTGTAGCCGACCGCATTGAAGAGCGCGTTCTTCAGTTCACTGGTCGCCGGGAACTGTTTGACGATATGACAACGATCATTCTCCACCGTTAGATTTTCTGTCAGTATCATTAACATGTAACATGCAGGAAGGGAGCCATAATGGAAAATATACACACCTCTAGCCACCCACTCGTCCAACATAAACTGACCAAGCTTCGCAATCTAGAAACTAATCCGAAGAAATTCCGTGAGCTCATCCGCGAGATTGCAGCCCTGATCACTTACGAAGCAACAACGGATTTGCTAACCGAATCCGTTGAGATTCAGACCCCGCTCGAACAGGTCGTGGGCCATTCACTCGCCGAGAAAATAGGCCTGGTGCCGATCTTACGGGCAGGTCTTGGGATGGTGGAAGGGGTATGGGAGTTGATGCCTTCCGCAGAGGTATGGCACATCGGTCTCTACCGAGACGAGGAGACACTCCAGCCCGTTCATTATTACAACAAACTTCCGGTTGAACCGACTGTCTCCGTATGCCTGATCCTTGATCCCATGCTTGCGACTGGGGGTTCCGCAGTCGCCACGATAGATATTCTAAAGGCGTGGGGGGTCCGCAAAATAAAGTTTGTGGGCGTGATCGGTGCGCCAGAAGGCATCCAGACACTGCACGATGCTCACCCCGAGGTACCTATCCACCTGGCCGCCGTCGACCGGCAGCTCAACGAGAACGGTTTCATATTGCCCGGGCTGGGTGATGCGGGAGACCGCCAATTTGGGACGGGCTGAATAGCGAGCTTTACCAGCACCCCGAGAGTACAGTCTCCCGGGGTGTTCTCTTACATGCTTGCGCTCAAATTGCTGCCTGGACGATCCCAGCAAACGATTCGGCTTCAAGGCTCGCGCCGCCCACCAGCGCGCCATCGATCCCATCAATTTCGAAGAATGAACGCGCATTGTCCGGCTTCACGCTGCCACCATAGAGAATGCGCATCGCTACGGCGATGGATTCACCATAGGATTGCGCCAGGGTTTGCCGGATGGTGTTGTTGATGACCTCGGCAGCGTCATCCGGAGTCGCTGCTTTGCCTGTACCAATCGCCCAGATGGGTTCATAGGCGATCACCATTGTCTCTAACTGACCAGCGCTGAAGCCAGCCAGCGCTGCCTTCACTTGACCCGAGACAAATTTCTGCGTATCACCGGCTTCTCGCTGATCCAGCGATTCACCGACGCACAGGATCGGCCGCAAGCCATGTTCGAAAGCCGCAGCCAACTTCTTATTGACAATTTCATCGGTCTCATCGAAATAAGCGCGACGCTCTGAGTGACCGACAATTACGAATTCGCATAGCTCTTCGAGCATCACTGGCGATATCTCTCCGGTGAAGGCGCCTTGAGGTTCCCAATACATGTTTTGGGCTCCAAGATGAATGTGTCCCCTGCCGAGACGATCACTCAGCGCGTGTAGGGCAGTATACGGCGGGCAAAGTACGATATCCACACCCTCAAAATCACTCACCCGTTTCTGAAAATCATCAATAAAAACGACCGCATCCGCGATCGTCTTGTGCATCTTCCAATTTGCAGCCACAAAGGGTGTCCGCATCAGATATTCCTCCTCGTCTTCAGTCCTGTCGTGCTGATTTAATCATATTCTGGATGTGTTCCTTCAGCCAGGGTGAGAGTTTTTCCGGCTCGGCAGTCAACGCCTCCAGGATACGCTCAGCCTCGAATGGATCGCCTTTCATGAGCTCAAATTCTGCCCAAACCGCTCTGGCGAGCGGATCATCGCCTTGAGAACGAAGAACCTCCTCCAGCAGAGGTATCGTCATGCCAGAGTCCCCGACAAAGAGGTGGGCTCTCGCTTCAATCACGCTCAGCGTTCGCCATTCGGATGCCTCCGCACGGATCCGATCGATGACCGGCCAGATCTTATCCGAAGTGGCGCCCAGGAAGGCCGCCTGAGCAAAGCGATCCACGACCTTTTCTTGATCTTCGAAGATAATGCGATCCTGGTCGAGCGCCCTGAGATAACTATCGGCAGCTTCGATGAACGCATCCTGCCTGAGGAACAAATCTCCGGCTCGAATAAATGCTTGAGCCGCCAGGACTCTCCGGTCGCTCGCCGTCAGTTGTTCTGCACGTTCGTATGCAGCCACCGGATCGTTCAGCATTTCGACCGGTCGCTCCTGTCCTTCCTGGTCTTCTGATCCGCCAGGCTGGCCGACAGATACCGCGGTTAGTTCACCGCCATCAAGAGGAGGCGCATCTTCGGTATCGGCAGCCCCCAGCGCCAGCAGAAAAACAAACAGACAAATCAGGGTTGAACCCAGTCCAGCGACGATCCACGGCCAGCGTCGCTTCGGTTTCTCCGCAGCCTTCTGGCTCGCTTCAGCGGACCGTGCAGGTATTAACGGCTCAGGCTGCCGCTCGCTGCCGACCTGGCCATCTTCGATAGTCACATCATTGACCACGGTTTCAATATCCGCTGGAAGCTTGCCCTCAACCAGAGCCGCATGGAAAGCCCGAACCAACGCCCCAACCGATTGAAAGCGATCAATTGGGGCTTTGGCTAGGCTTTTAAGCAATACGCGCTCGGTGACTTCCGGAACCTTTGGATTGACTTTACTCGGCAGCGGTAATGGTGTGTAGATGTGATCGTGAATGATGGAAAACGGCGTATCGGCGTTGAAGGGGACCCGCCCGACAACCAGTTCATATAGAACCACGCCGAAAGAGTAAACATCGGTACTTTCGCGCAGCTCAAGATTGCCCTTTGCCTGTTCTGGGGAGATGTATTGCGGGGTGCCCATCATCACGTCTTTCGAGAGCGTTGAGGCACCCGCCTCTGCCATACGCGCCAGACCGAAATCCGCCAGGTAGATCGAGCCTTCCGGGCTCAGCAAAATATTGGAAGGCTTAACATCCCTGTGCAGGACACCAAGGTTATGTGCATAGGTAAGCGCATCGCCGACAGCCTGAACGATCTGCAGTGCTTCCTGCTTTGATAGAGGTCCCTGATTCAGGCGCGCCTTGAGCGTTTCCCCCTCGATGTACTTCATGACCAGATACGGCTGACCTTCGTGTTCAGCAAAATCATAGATCGGAACGATGTTGCGGTGTTCCATCCGGGCAACAACGCGTGCCTCGCGCTGAAACCTCGAGAGGAAATTGGGCTCTTCCTTGAAGGCCGGATGAAGCACCTTGATCGCCACGAAGCGGTCAAGGGCCGGGTGATACGCCTTGAAGACCGAGGCCATGCCACCTTGGCCCAGCTGCTCGATAATCCTGTAGGGGCCTACGTTTTCACCAGCCGCAAA
>CBFDDM010000052.1:0-22350 GCA_965603565.1 uncultured Anaerolineales bacterium
CCGTTGGCGAGTACCTGACGCGCATCCCTGCGCCCACCCTTGGCGTACGAAGTTTGCAGTTCGGGCCGAAGCGAGCGGGCCAACCGCGTGAATAGACTGCTCGTTACGAAAAATAACACAAGCAGCACCGCCGGTGTCCAACCTCCGGCACCGAGCGCTATTGTGCCGATCACGACGGCGGCGACCGCACCACTTAACGAGAGCATCCGACGGCGATAAGCTGCCGCGGATAGAAGCGCTGCAAGTAGTAACCCTAGTGCTGTCCTCCCGACCATTTTTTCCCCGGAAGCTGTGGATAAATGCTTTGGAACCTGTGGATAACACGCCAAATGGCTGTGGATTATCTCTGGATTATGCCGCCGCTAATAGCTGCAATGTGGCTCCCCAAAACAACCCTCCGACCAGCAGACTGAAACTCCACATCAAGTACGCCAGGAATCGCAGCTCATCTCGCCTGTAGCTCCACCAACCCAGCACGAGATCAGTCATCCAACAAAGCCCGGCGGCCAACGGGAGCAGCAGGAGACGACCGGGCGGAGCCAACGTTTCCGGTGCACCGCTGGCATCAAAGCCAAACGGAACCTGTCCCGGCAGCAGCGGTGCTCGTAGCGCCAGGAAAGCCAGCAGCGTAATTGGTAGCAGCGCTCCGATCAGTATGAGCGCCCGCGCCCATCGATCGGACCACAATCGGGCAAGCACAAAATTAGGCCGGCGCGAGAAGTGCTGCCACTGCTCGAGCGGCCCCGAGCGGAGCGCTGTCTGAAATTGATCCAAAAATTCATCTCGCTCGGCTGGCGAGATCGCGTAGGCACCGTGTTTGCTTCGCACCAGCACCATTCCGTCCATCCCGTTCGAAGCGAAAAATTCGATCGGGCTGCCATCTTCCAGGCCTCCCTCACCAACGATCAAGCCCGGCCATCGGAATGTGCGCGGATAGCCGCTCGTAACCAACGGACGTTCGAGTGGGGAGACCGACTCGATCGACTGGATCGGCAGGCGCTCTTCAGAGAAACCCCATCGCAAATACAGCCCGTTGCGGTCCAACCGATATTCTGCAGTCGACAATCCATACAGGCGATAAGCGACCAGCACCGCCAGCGGGATACAGATGATCGGCAGCAGGACCCACAAGACCAACCACAAAGAGAGCGTGGCGTTCATCAGCAAATACAAACTGATCAAGGCGGGGATGACGAAGAGCAGCAGCGCCAGCGCGCCGATGACTGACCCCAGAAGCTTAGGAGGCTTGAAGATCATGTGCCGGTTCGCCCGGTATGGTAGCGAAATCTACTCCGCCACGGTCTTTTCGGTGGCGTAAACTGGCTCTACCCAATGGCTGTAAGCAGGCTTGCGCCCGCGCACGACATCGTCGAACACGCTGCGCAGCTCAGCGGTAATCGGTCCCATCTCTGCACTTCCGATCGGACGGTGATCGACCATCGTCACAGCGGTCACCTGTGCAGCGGTGCCGGTCATGAAGAATTCCTCGGCGAGGTAGACCTCCGTGCGGTCGATCGGCCGCTCGACGACCTCAATGCCGATCAGATCCCGCGCCAGCGTCATGATCGTGCGTCGGGTGATGCCTTCCAGGATGTTTTCCGTCACGGGCGGCGTGACCAGCTTGCCTTCCCGAACCATAAAGACGTTCATGGCGCTGCCCTCTGAAATGTGTCCGTCGTTGGTCAGCACGAGCGCTTCGTCAAAGCCACCCAGGACCGCGTCGGTCTTGATGAATGCCGAATTGATGTACGCCCCGGTCAGTTTGCCGCGCGCCGGAATGGCGTTATCGTCGATGCGGCGCCATGAGGAGAAGGTGACATGTGCGCCTTCGTCGTGCTCGACATAACGCGAGAAGGGGATCGCCATGATCGTCAATTCGTCTGTGAGGCCATGCAGCTTCACGCCGATCATCTCATCCGCCTTATAGATCAGAGGGCGGATGTAGATATCTTCGCGGTAGTCCTCATGACGCAGTAAATCAAGCGTCACCTCGAGCAGCGTCTCCGGCGTGTGATCGACCTGCGCTGCAATCAGCTTGGCTGAATTCAGCAATCGTGTGAAATGGTCGTGAGGGCGGAACACGAACAACTGCTCCTTTTCAGGGTTCCAGTACCCGCGTAAACCGCCAAACGCGCCGGTGCCGTAATTCAGCGCGTGCGTCATCACACCCACCTTGGCGTCTTCATAAGCAACGATTTCGCCTTTGAAATAAGCGAACTTGGGGAGCATCACCGCAATGTACCTCCTGATAAAAATGGTTGGTCAGAGGTGCTGCCTGGTTGACCGAGGTCAATTCAATTATAGTGCGCTGTTCTCAGCACGATCAAGGTACCTGAAAGTGTATCGCAGTTTCTGTATGAACGGGCACCTCTCTCATACAACTGTAAACTCATGGTTAACAGCAAAGCGGAGGCTCATGGTGAGCCTCCGCCTAATTTCGCTTCAGAAATCAGCTTACGCTTCGCGGAATTCGCCCTCGACGACGTCGCCTTCCTCTTCACCCTCACCGGGTTCTGCAGCACCGGGGGCTTGCTGCTGCGGAGCGCCTTCCTGAGCGTACATCTGCTGGCTGAGCGCGTAGCTCGCCTGCTGCACTTCTTCGGTCAGGCGTTTGATCTCGGCGAGATCGTCGCCCTCTTTCGCCTGGCGCAAAGCCTCGATCTTTTCCTCGATCTGCTTGCGATCGCTTTCCGGGACTTTGTCGCCAAGTTCGCGCAGCGCCTTCTCGGCCTGGTACGCGAGCGTGTCTGCTGTGTTGCGGGCATCGGCGAGATCGCGTCGACGCTGATCCTCTTGCTTGTGCTTGCGGGCTTCCTCGACCATCTGCTCGACATCTTGCTTGTCGAGGTTGGTGGAGGCAGTGATCGTGACCTTCTGCTCTTTGCCTGTGGCTTTGTCTTTGGCGGCCACGTTGATGATGCCGTTGGCGTCGATATCAAAGGTCACCTCGATCTGCGGTACGCCGCGCGGTGCAGGCGGGATACCTTCCAGGCGGAAACGGCCAAGCGTCATGTTGTCCGCCGCCATCGGGCGCTCGCCCTGCAGAACGTGGATGTCCACCGCAGTCTGGTTGTCCTCAGCCGTCGAGAATACCTCTGTCTTTTTAATCGGGATGGTCGTGTTGCGCTCGATCAATGTGGTCATCACGCCGCCAAGCGTTTCAACACCCAGCGAGAGCGGGGTCACATCAAGCAGGAGCACATCTTTGACCTCGCCGCCAAGTACGCCGGCCTGAATGGCCGCGCCGATTGCGACGACCTCATCAGGGTTGACGCCCTTGTGCGGTTCTTTCCCGGTCAAGTCTCGAACGAGTTCCTGCACCATCGGCATACGCGTCGCGCCGCCGACCAGCACGACCTCATCAACCTGCGTGGTATCCATCCCGGCATCTGAAAGTACCGCTTTGAATGGTGCGCGAATGCGGTCGACCAGATCTTCGGTCAGTTGCTCGAACTTCGCCCGCGTCAGTTTCATCTGCAGATGCTTAGGACCGGATGCGTCTGCCGTGACAAAGGGCAGGTTAATATCTGTCTCCGTCACGGTCGAGAGCTCGATCTTCGCCTTTTCGGCAGCCTCACGCAGACGCTGGAGCGCCTGGCGATCTTCACGTAGGTCGATGCCCTGTTCCTTCTTGAACTCGTCAGCAATGTGGGCCAGGATGCGCTGATCCCAATCATCACCACCCAGGTGGGTGTCACCATTGGTCGCTTTCACCTCGACGACACCTTCGCCGACCTCCAGCAAACTCACATCGAACGTGCCCCCGCCCAGGTCGAACACCAGAATTGTCTCGTTTTCTTGCTTATCCAATCCGTACGCCAGCGCAGCTGCCGTGGGCTCGTTGATGATGCGCTTCACTTCAAGACCAGCGATCTTGCCAGCGTCCTTGGTTGCCTGACGCTGTGAGTCGTTGAAGTATGCCGGGACGGTGATCACAGCCTGTGTGACCGCTTCGCCCAGATAAGCCTCAGCATCCTGCTTTAGTTTCGCCAGCACCATGGCGGAGATTTCCTGCGGCGCGTATTCCTTCCCAGTTGCCGGGACCTTGACGCGCACATCTCCGGAGGGGCCTTTGACTGCTTCATAAGAAACGATCTTGCGCTCTTCCTCGACCTCATCATAATGACGGCCGATGAAGCGCTTGATGGAGTAAACCGTGTTCTCTGAGTTGACCACAGCCTGTCGCTTTGCGGTCTGTCCAACCATGCGCTCACCACTCTTGGAGAACGCTACGACAGATGGCAGAAGTCGACCACCCTCAGCCGTGGGAATCACGGTGGGGTCGCCACCTTCCATAACCGCGACGACGCTGTTTGTCGTCCCCAGGTCAATACCAATAATCTTTGCCATCGATTGTCACCTCACTGTATTCTCGATTTCCCTACTATCATAGGTGAGGCGCGCAAGAGAATCGTTAACAAGACGTTGGATTAAGATCAGCGCGTCCTCTGCTTAAGCGCAACCATCCTGGTAAGTACGGGCCTATCAGGCGCGTCTAATACATGCGCAGGCATATCGACCTTGATTGCACTGCATCGACATCATTCGAGGCGATGTTACGATTAACGTATATGTCCACCAGAAGAACAGCGGATCGCCGTGAAATTTCTTGTGAGGAGAAAAGGATATGGACGAACTCAAACATTTCAGAAAACAGAAGGATGATTTTTTCCAAAACAGCCCGCAGAGTCCCCTCACCAAGGAGCAGAAGGACGACTTTGAGGGATTGAATTATTTCCCGGAAAATGATGATCTCCGATTCGAACTGGAGATCGACGAATTCGACGACCAGGATGAAGTGCGGATCCAGACCAACACAGGTGAAGTTCAGACGTACACGCGCCATGGCGATGTTCAATTTGAGGTGGATGGGAAGCCGGTTTCCTTGACCATCTATGAGAATCAGAACGGTTTCTTCTTGCCATTTGCGGACGCCCTCGCTGGTGATGAGACGTACGGAGCGGGAAGGTACCTCGACCCGCATGAATTACCCGGGGGCAAGCTGCTGCTCGATTTCAACATGGCCTATAACCCCTACTGCGCCTACAACGAGAATTGGTCCTGCCCGCTTACCCCTCCCGAAAACCGGGTGGATGTTCCCATCCGTGCCGGCGAAAAAGTCTTCGATCAAGACCAGGGATATCAGCACGATTGATCACAAAAAAAGATGCCGGGTGAAAACGTCCGGCATTTATTCTTTGTGACGACTGGCGCTATTTAGAAGCGGCACCAGAACCGACAGTTTCACCTCGACGAGATGTCCTCATCGCTCACGCCCAACTCCAGTCTGCGCTGGAAGAGCAATGCGGCAACCAACAGGACGAATTGGATCATCGCCGTAAGGATCGTCGAGAATTGATCCACATAGAATGCAACCAGATTGACCGCTGTGAGTGCGAACATCAGGGTCAGGACGGCCAGCGATGCGCCGGCGCGCTCGCGTTTGAGGGCCAGCAACGAGCTTGCCAGGATGAGCAAGAATCCGACACTGCCCTCAACCGCAACACGTGCCGCAAACCAAAAGATCGAGGTGATCGAGGCGATGTCTCCCAGTTCAGTCCACATCGCGACCATCCTGCGAAACTGCTCCGGGTCCTGGGCTGCAAGGAGCAGCTGGATCAAATCTCTCAACTCCCATGCGCCAACCGCGATCATCCCACCAATCAGCACCGCTTTCAACCTGTTTGGCGTCAGCCAGCGCCTGCTCCAGCGCCGCATAGACTCATAGGCGCGCGCCCACCATCCCGGTTCGACCGAAACGATCTGCACATACTCGGAGTGCAAGAACGCGAGTAAATGTGTCGAGAGCGATCTGTAAACCGGATTTTCGGTCTCCTCTGAAACCTTGGCAAGCCGCGCCTCGATATCATGATATTCAAACTGTTCCAGATGGTGATCCAGGACTTCGCGCAGTGTCTCGAGCGCCCAGTACAGTTCTGCCCGTTCGTCAAACGTGCGCGGCTTCCTGACCTGCAGGTAGACGAACACAGTCAGCAGGAAGGTCGCGTAGATGATCGGCGCGGCTGCTGGATGGAAATAATCGTTGGTGGCCGTGATGAATTTTCCAACCTCATCGATGAATAAACCCACGCCTATCCCGCCGAGCACAGCTGCCAATGGATATACCCAGCGGTTGGACATGATCAGCTGGATCAATGTGGAAGCGAACAAGAACAGGCCGCCCCACAGCACGTGGGCGATGTGGAGTTCACCCGAACCCAACTGAGGGTAACCGGTGAGCTCCAGGAATAACCGCGTCAACACAACCGAGGATGCGAAGCTCAGCAGCATGAGGAGTAAATTGTGTTCGGCGCCGGTACGGGACACAGGCGCCCGGACCATCTTGGGGATTGTTGTGGTCATTCCGGGATTATCTCCTCTCGCCCTCGCTTGCTACTTTCCGTAAAAACCATAAGCCCAATCGCGGCGGACAATGCGGCGCTCGCGCCGAAGAGAAAGGGAGCTCCAGGCCCAAAGCCGCGCCACGCCCCGATGCCCTGCCAGAGCAACCCGGCAATCAGACTGGCCGGTAATGAGACCACTCCAATTGCCGTGTGTAAAACGCCATAAGCCCGCCCCCGGGCGCCAGAAGGGACCAGATCGGCGACGTACGCCCGTAGCGACCCTTCGGTCAGCCCATAATATACCCCGTAAAGCAACATGAGCCCCCAGGCTTGCCAACCTGTCGAAGCCCGCCAGAATCCGAGATAGACCAGTCCATAGAACAGCCATCCGCCAATCAACATCCGGCGGCGTCCGATGCGATCGGAGAGCCGCCCGGCAGGCGCGGCCACGAATGAATATACGAGGTTGAAAGTGAGCATCATACCAAGCACGCCAGCAACAGTTAGCCCGACAACGCGTGCACGCAGGATGAGGAACGCATCGGATGCATTGCCCAAACCAAAAAGCACCGCCATGGCAACCAGGATCCTGAACGGGCGGCCAAGCGCTGGACGCGAGGGGCTGACTCTGTCGCTTCCCGGACCTGCTTGCAGATTGAGATCGCTCTCCTGCCCGACAACATCACGGGCACCAACGGCCAGCACGATGACCGCAATTAAGGCGGGCAGGGTGCTGAAGAGCACGATTTTCTGGAACGTTTCGCGCGCAAGCCCTCCACCTGGATCACGCGCCAGAATCACCACAGCTAACGCGAGCCCGATACCCACCACTGCTCCGGCTGTGTCGCCAGCCCTGTGTATTCCGAATGCATATCCGCGCTGATTTTCATGTACGCTGTCGGCAACCAGCGCATCGCGCGGTGCCGTGCGTATCCCCTTGCCCAGTCGGTCGCCAAAACGAATCCCCAGGACACCAAGCCATGTGGTTGCGAAGTAGAACAGCGGCTTAACAACCGCCGACAGAGCGTAACCGCTCACCGCCAACCATTTGCGAGCACCTAAACGGTCTGAAAGCCACCCCGACACCATCTTCATTAAGCTCGCCACAGAGTCAGCCACGCCCTCGATCAGGCCGATGAACGAAGTGCTCACGCCCAGGACATTGAACAGATAGAGCGGCAGCAAGTTAAAGAGCATTTCGGAGGATACATCGGTAAGGAAGCTTGTGATCGTCGCAGCCCAGACGTTGCGATGTAAGCGCGTGTTCCCGCTCCGCTTTTTGCCGGGCAGTGCTTTCTGACTCATGTTCGACGTAGCTTTCTAATAAGCGTACTATTAATCCCCAAACGGATTTGCTGATCAAAAGGCTCAATTCGCACGTTTAACCCGTGATCCGATCGCGTCGCTGTGCAGCACGTAAGTCCTGCCATCAGCGCTTAGTTCTATCCTCCAGCCGGACATCTCCGCGTCTGTACAAGCCTCGCCCTCATCGTAAAGCCCAAGACAGCTGTCCGGCCAGGTGACGGGTTCATAATCGACTACGCTGATCTCTGATGGTGCCATTCCCAGCTCTTTTGAGAGGGAATTCTGTGCCGCTGAAATCGCCGGGGGATAGGGTTCATCGGGACCTCTGACCTGGCGCGTGCGCGGGTCGCCGAGCAAACCGCTTAACAGCAGTACCACACCACCTTCCGAACCGGGATAGACCACCAGGAAAGACTCGCGCTCCCAGATCTGAATCTCCTGTCCCCTCTCGGCAAAATCCGTCCCGGGCCCGGTCAACTCATCAAGCGCTTGATCACGATCTGCGTTTTCGTCAAACGTATACACCACGACCATATCGCCGCGCACGCCCCAGATTTGCCCTTCAGCATACGGTATTTCAGGTGCACGACCACCAACACGCTCCACCGGGACACCGGCTTTTTCGAGTGCGCTCTCGAAATCAGTAATGGATTCAATCGGAGCTTGGGTGGGCAGGGTCTGCCGGGTGCACGCCACCAGCAGCATGACCACCGCTGTAAGAATTAGATTCCGTAATTTCATGACCTGACAACCGCCTTGGCTGGAGCGGGATCGGATTGAACACAATTGTAGACCAAGCCCTCTGGCGCTGCCGGCTAATATAGCTGCTCAGGCGATTGACATCTTTTTCCGCCCAACATATGCTGGAAGAGCTGTTTACGCCAAATGAACCTGAGGAGGCTTGAATGTCCTCGTCTGCATTTATCGTCTCCGCCGTTCGGACCCCCGTCGGCGTTGGGAAACCTGAGAAAGGTGCGCTCTATCCTGTAGCACCTGTCGATCTCGCCGCGCAAGTGCTTAGCGAAGCGCTGCTTCGAGGTGGGCTCCAGCCTACCCACGTGGACGACGTCATCCTGGGCTGCGTCACACCGATCGGTGATCAAGGTGCGAATATCGGTCGACTGGCCGCCCTCAAAGCAGGCTTCCCTGTCGAAGTGCCCGGCATCCAGATAAACCGCATGTGCGGTTCCGGACAGCAAGCCGTACATTTCGCCGCGCAGGCGATTCTCGCCGGCGACATGGACGTAATCATCGCCGGTGGGATTGAGATGATGTCGCATCAACCGATTGGGGCCGATTGGCCCGAAAATTGGCCAGATGATTTCCCACATGACCTGGTTCACCAGGGGTTAAGCGCCGAACTGATGGCTGAGAAATGGGCGCTCGATCGCGAGGCGCTTGACGAGTATGCTTTCCAGAGCCACCAACGCGCCGCAGCAGCCATCCGGGAGGGCCGCCAGGAACGACAGATCACACCGGTGCGCGTGCGTCAGGTGCAAGGTGAAGATCAATGGGTTGAGCATGACGAGGGCGTGCGCATGCAGCCCGATCGCGAGAAGATGCGTTCGCTCTCACCGGTTTTCAAAGAGGGTGGCGTGATCACTGCCGCCAACAGCAGCCAGATCAGCGATGGAGCTGCCGCGCTCCTGGTCGTCTCGGAAAAAGCGCTCAAACAGCACAAGCTCACACCAATGGCGCGCGTCGTGGCGCATGCCGTTGTGGGCTCGGATCCGGTGCTCATGCTCGATGCGCCGATACCTGCTACGCAAATGGTGCTTGAAAAAGCCGGCACGCGGCTCGATCAAATCGGTCTGATCGAGATCAACGAGGCCTTTGCATCGGTTGTGCTCGCCTGGATGAGTGAAATCGAGCCCGATCCGGAAATCGTCAATCCCGATGGAGGAGCGATCGCACACGGACACCCACTGGGCGCCACCGGCGCCGTGCTCATGACCAAACTGGTGCATGAGATCGATCACTACAACGTGCGCTATGGCTTGCAGACGATGTGCATCGGTCACGGCATGGCGACCGCGACGATCCTCGAGCGCGTCTGACTATCCGGTTTAACGAGATCGCAGGGACGGGGTGACCCCGCCCCTACGATGTTTAACAGATGATCTCTTGATCGATCAAGCCAGCAGGGTTAATCCAGCCACAACCAGACCAACGAAAAGCACGACGCCAAACGCCCGTAAAATCGTCTTCCGCAGCGCCGGCGATCCGAGCGTGAGCGCCATCACGCCCTTGGCTGTCGTGTTGACCAGCGAAGCGATCACGATCGCAACCGAGGCCACTCTTGGTTCAAGCGAACCGCTCAACGCCAGCTCGGACACACTCAATGTGATCGAATCGACATCGGTGATACCGGTAAGCAAACTGGCTATGTAAACACCCGCGCTGCCAAAATATTCGTTTGCCGCACGCACGGCGACCAGGACGACGGCAAACACGAGTCCGAAGGTAACCGCCGTCTGGAGCCGCAGCGGGTTCGAAAGATCGACCTTGCCGGGTTCGTCTTTCTCGTTGTCACCTTTCACCCGCCACATGAGGAAAAAGACCATCACGCTCGCGACGAACATCGCACCGATAGGCAGGATCACACTCGGAATCAAGGAGCTGTTCACCACCGCGACTTCGATCAAAATCCTGGGAAACATCACCGTTGAAGCCAACAGGATCCCGCGTGCAAGCACCGTCGAGAGCGCTTCGTTGATCTTGCTGCGCCCGGCGAAGCTCAGCGTCGTCGCAGTGCTGCTCACCAGCCCTCCGAGCAGACCGGTGACACCGATGCCCTGCTCCGTCCCCAGTGTTTTCATCAACACGTATCCGAAAAATCCAATCCCGGAGACGAACACGACCAGCAGCCAGATCTGGAATGGGTTGAGCACACCGAACGGGCCGAAACCTCTATTCGGCAGCAGCGGCAGGACCACTGCCGAGATAAGCGCGAACTCCAGTGTGGCGCGCAGATCGGCAGAGCTCATCCGGCGCGCAAGGTCGTGGAGACTCGGTTTCAATGCAAGCAGCAGCGCCGTGATGACGCCCATCGCGCCGGCTACTGCAGCGTAATCCCAGATCACCATCGCTCCAAGGAGCGGTACAAGCAGTGCGGCGATCTCTGACGTGATCCCTTCCTCGATGCCGCGCACTGCTGTCGACAGGTTGCTGGCCCACAGCAGCAGGATCAAGCCGAGGTATGCAGCGATAAAAATGACGATGCCGAAATCCTGCGTGAGGTACGCAGCTACCGCTCCCAGCAGCGCCATCAACGAGAATGTGCGGATGCCGCCAAATTCCTGCTCGCCGCTGCGCTGCTGGACGTACTCCCGCTCGAGTCCAACTAATGCACCGATTAATAGGGCCGCCGCAAAGCGCCACCACGGTTCAAGATTTACAAATTGTGCAATCAAGGCAGTGCCTCCATAACCACAGGCTCACCTCAGTGAATATCTTTGCAGGTTCAGTATACTTTACATTAATCTGGACATTAGGTGTTATCGAGCAGGAGCCCTCATGATTAACGTAGCCGCAGTCCAAATGAACCCTGATCTCATGGATGTCCGCTCAAACCTGGATAAGGTCGCTTACTTCGCCGAGCAAGCCAGCCATGCAGGCGCCAGGCTCGCCGTCTTTCCGGAGTGCGCGTTGACCGGCTACGGTCTGAGCGAAGCCGAGGCCCGTCAGATCGCGGTGCCTATCCCCGGTCCCACAAGCGAGGCTCTTACCGACCTTTGCCGTCAGCTGGATATGACCATCATGATCGGGACGATCGAGTCCGAGCAGGAGGGCGCATTGTTCAACACGGCAATTTTGATCGACCCCGAAGGCCTGCGCGCTATTTATCGCAAAACACACCTGCCGACACTCGGAGTCGATCGCTATGTGACGGCGGGGACGCACCTGCTAGACCCAGTGGAAACCGCCGCAGGGCGCGTCGGCATGCTGATCTGCTACGATCTGCGTTTTCCCGAGCCTGCCCGGGTGCTCGCCTTAGACGGCGCACAGATCATCCTGCTGTCCACGGCATGGCCCCGAGCCGCAAGTCTTTATCCCGAGTTTGTCGTCAGCGCCCGGGCGGCTGAGAACCGAGTTTACCTGGTCGCCGCCAATCGCGTTGGCGAAGAGCGTGGCACCCATTACCTCGGTCGCAGTATCATCGCCGATCCTGCGGGGCGCGTGCTCGCTGAGGCGAACGAGTCCGACGAGACGATCCTCTACGCTCAAATCGATCCTGAGAAGAGTGACGAAAAGCACCTGGTCTTCGAGCCGAACGAGTACGAACTCGATTTGTTCAACGACCGCCGCCCTGAGCTGTACAATCCCCTGACTGAATAACACCCTCCCACTTCAGACTTTCGATACAATGCACACATCCATTTCGTATGCGCACAGCGTATTGATGGATGGAACTACGCCAAAGGATGGAACAAATGAAGATCAAATTTCTACCGTTTCTCTTGATTCTGGTCTTTTTTACTGCGGCCTGCGCAGGGAGTGCCGCAACTGTGGAAGCGCCAGAACCGACCTCCGCTCCGTCACCGTCAACGACCGCGGCCAGCGCGCCTGAGCCGAGCGCCCAGGAGGCCGCCAACGAGACCGACGACGAGGCTGAATCTGGCAGCAGTATGCAATTCACAATTCTGCCCGGGAGCAGCCAGGCGCGTTTCTACATCGACGAGGTCTTGCGCGGTGAGCCCAAGCGGGTGGCGGGTACAACCGAGCAAGTCTTGGGTGGTATTTCGATCGAATCGCTCAACCCGTTGACGGTCACGCTCCAACCGTTCGAGATCGATGCCGGCAGCTTCATAACCGACAGCAGTTTCCGCAACCGTGCCATCTCGGACGCGATCCTCCAGACGGGACGCCACCCGACGATCATCTTCACACCGACCTCGATCGACGGGCTTCCGGAGAGTGCCGAGCCCGGGCAGACGTATTCGTTCGAGGTGATCGGCAACCTGACCATCCGTGAAACCACCCAACCGGTGACCTTCGACGTCACGCTAAACGCCGAATCCGCCGACAGGATCACGGGGAGCGCCAGCACAACGGTCGACCGAAGCGATTTCGACCTGAACATCCCTTCCGTCCCCCAGGTCGCGGATGTGTCCAAGCTGGTACTCCTGGAATTCGATTTCAGCGTGAACCGCTCTGACTGATGGTTGCCCTCCCACTCGATATCAAAAACGCCTGCACATAGGCAGGCGTTTTCATTCTGATCGGATCGTTATCGCGATTATGCCTGTGCAGTGCGCATGCTGGGTGCCACGGCAATTTTCGTCACCTCGGCGACGATCGCCGGCACGAGCAGCAGCGGAAGCACCACTCGCCACTCACGCCATGCGAGCGGCACGGTGTTGAAGATCGGCTGCAGGAATGGCACGTAGATCACGGCCAACAGTAAAAGCAGCGATGATGCCACTGCATAAAACATCCAGCGGTTCGAGAATATGCCGATTTTCATCAGCGGGTAGTTCTCTGAGCGAGCGGTGAACGCCCGCAGAAGCTCCGAGAATGAAAGCGTGACGAACGCCATCGTCTTCGCCTCTTCAGGTACGCCTGGAAGCATTTGCACGCCCATGAAGTACGCTGCCAGCGTGACGGCGGCGATTGCCACCGTTTGCACGCCAATCTTTAAGCGCATCGGCTTGTTGATGATCGGCTCCGCCGGTGGGCGTGGAGGCCGGTTCATGATATCGGGTTCACCTGCCTCCATGCCCAATGCCAGCGCCGGTGCACCATCCGTGATCAGATTGAGCCAGAGCAGCTGAATCGGTGTGAGCGGTGAAGGAAGCCCCACAAGGATGGCGATGAAGATCACAGCAATCTCCGCCAGGTTGCAGGACAACAAATAGAAGACGAATTTGCGGATGTTGGAGTAAATCACGCGACCTTGCTCGACCGCCGAGACGATGCTCACGTAGTTATCGTCGGTGAGCACCATGTCGGCCGTCTCCTTGGCCACATCCGTCCCGGTGATGCCCATGGCAACACCGATGTCCGCTCGTTTGAGCGCCGGGGCATCGTTGACCCCATCACCGGTCATCGCCACAACTTCACCGCGCTCCTTCAATGCGCTGACGATGCGCACCTTGTGCTCCGGAGACACGCGCGCAAACACATCCGTGCTGCCCACTTTTTCTTCCAATTCTGAATCAGCGATCTGGTCCATCTCGCTGCCTGTCAGCACCCCGTGACCGCGCCGCATGAGCCCGATCTCTTCCGCGATCTCCTCCGCGGTATCCGGATAATCGCCGGTGATCATAACCGTGCGGATACCCGCTTCGCGTGCCGTTTGGATGGCGGGCTTGACCTCCTGGCGCGGTGGGTCGATCATTCCCACGAGTCCGACAAAGATGAAATCATGCTCAACCGCCTCCGGGGTGGCTTCATCGGGAACATCTCTTTCCACCCGATAAGCCACAGCGAGCACGCGCAGCGCGGCGCGTGCCAGCGAAGCGTTCGCCTCCAAGATACGCTCGCGCGTCTCGGCCGTCATTGCAACGGCGCGGTCATCCATTTTCTGGTAATGCGTGCATAGTTCCAGAACGACATCCGGAGCGCCCTTGATCGCGGCGATTTCCCATTCCTGCAGTTCGTCATCGTAGAACGGACTGGGGTCGGCAGGGTCCGGTTTGAGAATCTTATGAACCGTGGTCATTCGTTTGCGAGCCGAGTCGAACGGGATCTCGTCGATGCGCGGGTAGGATTCCTCCAATTTCTCTCGCAACGCTCCTGCCTTTGCCGCGGCGATTAGAAGCGCTGTCTCGGTTGGATCGCCCACCGCCCTCACGGAGGGCTGCCCCTTGGTTTCTGACTGTTTTTCGAGTTCCGCATCGTTGGCCAGTGCGGCGACCCACAACGAGGTGGTCAGCGCAGGGTGGTCACTCAAATCGATATGCTCATTTGAGATGCGGAAATCACCCTCGGGGGTATGCCCGCTGCCGGTGACTTCAAATGTGGTCCCATCGACCCAGATGCGGGTAACCGTCATCTGATTCTGCGTCAACGTGCCGGTCTTATCCGAGCAGATCACCGTCGTAGAGCCCAGGGTTTCAACCGATGCAAGCCGGCGGATGAGCGCATGGCGCGTGATCATCTCGCGCATGCCCATCGCCAGCGTGATCGTCACGACCGCGGCGAGCCCTTCCGGAACCGCGGCAACCGCCAGACTAACCGCCACCAAGAACATTTCTAGCGCGTCAACACCACGTAGCCATCCGATGCCGAACACCAGTGCACAGACGATCAACGCCGCCCAGCCGAGCATCTTGCCGAGCTGATCTAGTTTCTGCTGCAGGGGGGTGGGCTCCTCGTGAACTGATTGCAGCATCTGGGCGATCATGCCGAGCTGTGTGCGCATGCCCGTGCTGACCACCACGCCCTTCCCGCGCCCATAAGTGACCAGCGTCCCGCTGAACGCCGTGTTTCGTCGGTCTCCCAGCGCTTGCTCCTGGGTCAGAACCAGGCGCGCTTCCTTGCCGACGGGGACCGATTCACCCGTCAGCGCCGCTTCATCGACGCGCAGGTTGACGGTCTCCATTAGTCTCAGATCGGCTGGCACGTAGTTCCCAGCCTCAAGGAGCACGATGTCCCCGGGAACAAGTTCGGGCGCTGGAACCGTCTGGTGATGACCATCGCGGATCACATGCGCCTCGGGCGCTGCCAGCTTACGCAGTGCCGCCAGCGCCTCTTCGGCACGTTGTTCCTGGATCACGCCCAGCGCGGCGTTCAGTAAAACGATTGCCATTATCGCGATCGCTTCAATGAAGTCGCCCAACAACGCCGAGACCAGTGCCGCCACGATCAGGACGATCACGATAAAGTTGTTAAATTGATCCCATATGCGCTGCCAGACGGAGGGCCTGGGAGCTTCCTCGAGCACGTTCATCCCAAACGTCGAGAGCCGGTTCGCCGCCTGCTGTGAATCAAGACCCCTTTTGGGATCCGTGCCCAGCGCCTGGACGACATCCGAAGCCTCCAGCGCATGCCAGATATCCTCTTGTTCAATTATCTGTGTAAGTGAAGAATCGTCCGGTAAGGGGTGGTCATTCGAATCCAAAATATGCATCTCCAGGAGAAACTGTAGGAGTATTGATCCCCAGCGCGCGCATTATAGCATGCAGGCCCACCTGCACGACTGACAACCATGTCCCAATTGGCAGACAATCCATTGGATTATCACAGCGCTCGTTAATAAACAAAAAGACCCGCGGGGCGCCACAGGCGCATCCACCAGGTCTTAGCAAGTTCGCTTACCAGACAGTCAACTAAGCTTGTTCCAACAGCTTCAGATAGTCCAGCAGGTGACGGGTGACGATGAAATTCTGCCGAACATGTTCTTTCGCCTGCTGACCGAGCCGCTCGGCCAGGGTGCGATCCTTCAGCAGCGCGACAATTTTCTCGGCAAAGCCATCATAATCGAGCGGGTCGAGCATGTAGCCCGTTTCACCGTCAACCATCTGTGTCGGTATGCCGCCGACATTAGAAGCCACCACCGGCGTTCCTTTCCACATCGCCTCCGTGATCACCAGGCCGAAGCCCTCGCGGGTCGACTTCTGTATGACGACGTCGGAAACCCGCTGCAATACGTTCACCAGCACCGGGTCGTCGCCCCTGACAAAAAGCACTTCTCCGGCATCGAGGCCCTCCCGGGCGGCTTCGAGCATCTGTGAAAGGATCTTGACACCCTCAGGATCGTCGCTGGCCATGTTATAAACAAACACCAGGCGGCAATCCACCTCTTGCTTAACTCGATCGAAAACTTTGAGCACTCCTTCAGGATCTTTCCAGGGATCGAAGCGCGATACCTGTGTGATCAGCGGCTTGTCGGTCGGAATGTTGAATTCTGACAGATAGAAGTCGATCGTCTCCTGGTCGAGATCCATGTTTTTGGGGGAAAGCGGGTCGATCGAGGGGGAGATAATTTCCTGGGGCAGGTCGAGGTCGGGAACTTTGTAAATCTCTGAAGAGACTACCATGCGGTCATACTGATTAATATAGGGCTCCATAAAAGTCCAGGCCTGGGCGTTGGGATGGGTGATGTCGATGTGGCAGCGCCAGATCCACGAAGAGCTGTGGCCGACATACTCTACGAGCGCGCAGGGCTGTGGGTCATGGATGATGACGTAATCGTGATCGAGAAAAGCGAAGCGCGCAAATTTCTCATTGATGTATTTATACAGCTCTAACTCGGCGTTCGAGAAGCCAATCTCCTGCCCCTGCAGCGCGTTGTGGAACTTCTTGGTGACGTCGAAGTATTCCGGGATCCCGTGGATTACGCGCCAGTCTGTACGGATCCCCAGGTCGTTCATCAGCAGGACGAAGTTGTCCAGGATCTCGGCCACACCACCGCCGTAGTTCGTAGCATTGACGTGCACGACCGTCGCACCGTTCAGGTTTTTGGCTCTATCATGAATTTCATCCAGAACCTGATCAGAGGCGATACCGCGGTAGTCTTCAACGCGTTTGATACTATTCATTTTAGGACGGGCCTCTCTCACAATACGATGTCAGTATGACCAAATGGTCGTACGGCAGGTCTGCTAATCTTAAGAAAAGCGAGGGTTATGACCCTGTCACCGTCATGTGGTATCCGATCGACCAACCCACTGACTTACCGACAGGATAGATCACCCTCCAAACCGGAAAAAGTATAACAAAGAAACGGTTTTTTTTACATCCCACGCCGCTATTGGCAAGGGGGCTGCATACAAATAAAAAAACCGCGCAGCGTAGAAGCGCTGCGCGGACATTAAGCAACCCAACAACGCTCAGTTAAAACCGGTCTCGCCTGGTTCAGGGTTGAGTTCCTGCATTTCGCCGCTGTGCTGGAAGATCACCCGCTCAACAAGATTTGTGGCGCGGTCGGCGATGCGTTCGAGATTGTGGCTCGCAAACTGCAGACGAATTCCAGCGCCACTCTTTATCGGCTTTTCAGCCATCGTCTGCAAAAGATCTCGGAACAGCTTGCGGTATTGTTCATCGATTTCATCATCCCTCGCGGCCACTTTGTGTGCCAATGCGAGATCCTGATTGCGATAGGCTTTGAAAGCCATTTGCAGCATTTCGCGCACGTCCTTTGCCATCAGCATGATGTCCGTCGGCACCTCCAGCTTGAGGTCATCCTCGCCCCTCAGAACAGATTTTGCAATGCCGGCTGCGTGATCGCCCATTCTCTCCAGATCGCTCACGATGTTCATCGCCGCAACAATTGCGCGCAAATCACCCGCTGCTGGCTGTTGTGTTGCGATCAGGCTCAGGCAGTGCTCCTCGACCTGGAAACGCATCGCATTGACGGCCTCGTCTCCTGCAATAACCTCTTGGGCTAGAACCGTGTCCTGTTCCACCAGGGCTTCCATGGCGCGGACGATGGCATTATCGACCATATCGCCCATGCGCAAGATATCATCGCGCAGACGGTCGAGATCCTGATCGAGCTTTGCCCTGGGGTTTGACACTCCACTCTTTTCACCCATGAACGAATCTCCTTTGACGACCCCATTCTTGCAGCCGGTTTGACCCCCCGAAAGTAAATCTGAAGCGAAATGTTTGGGCAGCCCGACTGTATGGATGGCTTCCGCAGCCGCCTCTACATCATAACTTACTCGGCGAAATTGGACTTGTGGTTTATTTCCCAGCTTGTCCATCAGCGCGTCTCTATACACACACCCACAATCGTGCAGGTCAAAACCAACCCCCTCGTCGTAGTTTCCCATGACCGTTGGGATACCGCGTGCTCGAACGAAATCGATCACTTCATTCGGATAGGCGCCATAACCGATCAAATCACCCAAACAGTAGATTGCATCGGGATCCTTGTGCCTGCAGATCATCCCAGACGGCCTGGAGGGCATGTGGGTTCGCGTGAATATCATAAAACACGAATAACTTCATCGCTCAATTTCACCCATTCGATTATCCAAACCTGCCCGTGACGTAATCCTCAGTGCGTTTATCCTTCGGGCGCGTGAAGATCAATTCGGTGTCATCATACTCGATCATCTCTCCGACGCGATCATCACCCAACATCATCATCGCCGTGTAATCGGAAACACGCGCCGCCTGCTGCATATTGTGTGTCACGATGATGATCGTGTACTGTTCCGAAAGTTCGCGCATCAACTCCTCGATGCGCAATGTGGCGATCGGATCGAGCGCCGAGCATGGCTCGTCCATCAAAATCACATCCGGCTTTACCGCGATGGCACGTGCGATGCATAAGCGCTGCTGCTGCCCCCCCGATAGCGAAAGACCGCTCTGATCAAGTTTGTCGTGCACCTCATCCCACAGCGCCGCAGCACGAAGAGATTGCTCAACGAGCTGGTCAAGATCACCCTGATAACCATTAATCTTCGCGCCCCAGGCTACATTTTCATAGATACTTTTTGGAAACGGGTTTGGCTTCTGAAATACCATGCCTATCCTGCGTCGGACCTCGACCGGGTCAACGTGTTCTGCATAGATGTTTTCACTCCGAAACATCACCGCTCCTGTTGTATGGGCGGTAGGCACGAGTTCGTTCATACGATTCAAGCCGCGCAGCAACGTGCTTTTTCCACAGCCGGACGGTCCGATAATGGCGGTGATCTTTTGCTTTTCAAAAGCCAGGCATACGTCACGGATCGCCAGGAAGTCACCATAAAATACGTTCAGGTCTCTTGTGACCAGGGCATGTTCCGCCTCGCGGCCAACCTCATCAGCCGCATCCGTGTGCACTTCAGCAGCTGCACTTGCTTGTTGGTTACTGGACATTGCAATCTCGCTCAAATGAATTCCTCCCTGGACTTGCCCGACGAGTTGTTCTGACACATTCAAAGGCCTCCAGGACTCTATAGTTGAGTGCGGTAACGGTTGCGCAGGAGCACAGCCGAAGCGTTCATGGTTAACAAAAGCAGCAGCAGCACGATAATCGCAGCAGCTGCGATGTTCCTGAACTCAGCCTGTGGACGTGCCGTCCATTGGAAGATCTGGATCGGAAGGGTGGTGAATTTCGAAAACGGCCCCTGGGGATCCTTTGTGATAAACGTCGAAGCGCCTACGACAACCAGTGGAGCTGTCTCTCCGATGGCGCGCGATATTGCCAGGATCGTTCCGGTCAGGATACCCGGAATGGCGTTCGAAAGCACATGGGACCAGGTAGTCTGCCATTTCGTAGCGCCCAGCCCGAAGCTGGCCTGCCGCAGCGAACTGGGGACTGCCCGGATGGCCTCTTGAGCGTTAATAATGATGAGCGGCAGGATCAACAGTCCCAACGTCATGCCGGCCGACAGGATTGTGCGGCCATTTGCAGTTGTGGGATCAGTAACCGCACCGAAGAGAACACCACTGCTCAACGGCTCAAGAGCACGCACGAAAATCGCCAGGCCGAGGATGCCATAGATAATCGAAGGTACACCGGCCAGGTTATTGATGTTGGTCTGGATCACCCGATTGACCCAGTTATCAACAGCGTACTCCTCCAGATAGATCGCCGCGCCAACACCGGTGGGGAATGCAAACAAAATCGTGATGGCAATCGTCCAAAGGGAACCCAGGAGTGCCGTTCGCACGCCAGCCTGAAGTGGGTCGGATGACTGCGGTGTCACAACAAAGTCGGGCTTTATCCATGTGAAGAATCGGATGGTAGTTCCCGGATATTTCTCTGCCGCTTCGTCCTTGATCTTGTCGACGTTGAAAATCGAATCCCACAACGACCATGTCTTTTCGATATCGGGCTTCACAACCTCAACCATGATGATTCCGTAGAGTTCCTCTGCCGAGCGCTGGTCCATCGATTTATCATTCTCCAGCTTTCGAAACAAGCCCGCCGAAACATTCTCGCGCAAGACTTCAATCAGCTGCCTGGTAGAAAGTTCTTCTAAAGGAACTTCATCCACAGCCAGCGCGGCTGGTTCGATCTTATTTCGCGCCGCAGCATACCCGTAGCTCTGGTTGAGAATATTGAGCAGCAGCGCGGTTAAAACGATGATTCCCACGACGGTAGAAATCTGGAAAATCGTGCGCCATAGCAGTCCGGATCGATGCCGCTTACGGATGTCGTGGACAAAATCGTCCGGCACTCGAGGCGCATCACTAAACGGTGGGATCTTGCCGGGATCGTTCTGGTCGGTCACTCATACACCTCCCGATATTTCTTTACCACCCTCTGGCTGACGATATTCAGCATGAGCGTCATCATGAAGAGCACCAACCCGATAGCGAAAATGCTGTTGTAGTCGATCGAGTTGTAGCTCAAGTCTCCGCCGCTGATGCGCACGATATGCCCGGTCATCGTCTCTGCAGATTCAAAAGGGTTGAATGTGAATGAAGGGCCGGCCCCGGCGGCGATGGCGACGATCATCGTCTCACCAATCGCGCGCGATACTGCCACGATAAAAGGCGCAGCGATGCCCGAAAATGCCGCCGGGACGACGACCTTCACAGCCGTCTCGAGGCGAGTAGCTCCCAGCCCGTAGGCGGCTTCACGAAGCGACCTCGGCACTGCGGTTAGAGCATCTTCGCTCATCGAGCTCACCAAGGGGAGGATCAGTATGCCTATAACGATCCCGGCTGAAGCTGTGCTGTAGATTTCGACAACATCGCGGCCCAGAATGCCGCGCAGCAGCGGTGTCGTGAAGGTCAGCGCGAAATACCCGTATACAACTGTGGGTATGCCGGCCAGAACTTCCAGCACCGGTTTTAAGACGGAGCGCATGCGCTCAGAGGCATATTCGCTCAGGTAAATCGCCACACTTAATCCAAGCGGCAGCGCCACGAGCATCGCGATAGACGAGGTGATCAACGTTGAATTGATCAATGGCAGGATCCCAAATTCCCCGATTTGTGGGTTCCACTTCGTGTTGGTAAAAAATTCGCGCAGCGTCACTTTTTCACCGGTAAACATTGTTGTGCCCGCGGGATGTTCAACTGGCGTGCTTGTATCGGATCCGCGTGTGACCTCTAACATGTTCCCATCGATCGCTTCGATGACCATCACCTCGTCTCCAAAACGAATGGTCATCCCTTCCTCAAGGACCGATCCCGAGCTAGTGACCTCTAACACCGTATCCTCAACCCAAACTGCTTCCTCAAGAGTATGATTGGAGTTTTCCCACAGCACACGCGTGAAGAAGAGCAGCGATTCGCTGCCCAGCTCGTACACGATTCCGAACGTGGTCAAGATTGAGAGTGCGCCACAGAAGAAGAGGAAACCTACGATTAAAGCTTCCTTGATCCGAGGGCGCTTTCGCAAATCAGACGACCTAGAGAATTGACCCGGAATCGCACTCAACTCAAACTGTCTGACCATACACTCCAATCCTTGCAAAAAGCGATGCGGCATAGGGAGCGATGCTCCCTATGCCTTGCACCAACCAAACTGGTGTTATTCGATTGAATTTACTGAGCAGCTTCGAACCACGCCGCGCGAGCCTGCTCCAACGCCGCATCACTGGCCGGGAAGTAGCCCACATCCTCGACTTCTTCATTCACATACGTCAGCACGAAGTTCAGATACGCAGCCACCTGCGGCTTGGCCTGCATGATGCCCGCATCTGAATACATGAACAGCGGTCGCGCCAGCGGATATTCGTTGCTGTCCACCGACTCGAGCGTCGGCTCCACACCCTCGATCGAGAGCACTTTCAGCGTGTCCTGGTTCTCGGCATAATAAGCGTACCCGAAGAAACCAACAGAATACGGGCTGCCCAGGATCCCC
>CBFDDM010000053.1:0-21891 GCA_965603565.1 uncultured Anaerolineales bacterium
CGCGGTAGACTCTACATAAGTTAATGGACCGGCTGCGCGACCGCTCCAAACGGGGAGCGGTCTTTTCATAAGATAAGCCGGAGAAGGAATTTACGACAGAAAATGCAGTTTCAAGATTTCAATCTCAGAGAACCACTCTTGCGTGCCGTGCACGACAAGGGTTTTCAAAAACCAACCCGGGTGCAGGAACAGGCGATCCCGGCCGCACTCGAAGGGCGCGATGTGCTCGGCACCGCCCAGACCGGCACGGGCAAGACGGTCGCGTTCCTGCTGCCCTCGCTGCAGCATATGCTTAAGGGCAAAGCGCCCAAGAACCCACGCATGGTCGTGCTGGCGCCGACACGCGAACTGGCGGTGCAGATCGCCATGGAAGCCGACGAACTGGCCAAGCACACTCATCTGCGCGTGCTGGCGGTCTACGGCGGCACCTCGATCCGCAACCAGACAAAGGACCTGCGCCGTGGCGTCGACCTGATCGTCGCCACACCCGGCCGGCTGCTCGACCAGATGCGGCGCGGCAACGTCTCGTTCAAGGACCTGGAGATTCTCGTGCTTGACGAGGCCGACCGCATGCTCGACATGGGTTTCATCCCTGATATCGAGGAGATCGTGCAGCGCATGCCTAAGAAGCGCCAGACGATGCTGTTCTCGGCCACGATGCCGCAGGCGATTGTCTCGCTGACATACCAATTTCTGGATGAACCCTTGCGAGTCGAGATCGACACCGCCGTGCCGCCCTCGGCGATCAACCAGCAGATCTTCCCGGTGCCCAAGCACCTGAAGGAAGACCTGCTAATCGAACTTCTCAAACGGGAGAACGTAGAGAGCGCGCTCGTTTTCACGCGCACCAAGGCAGAAGCGGACGTGGTCACACGTAAGTTGCGTGAGGAAAATATGTCCGTGGCTGAAATCCACGGCGATTTCCACCAGAAGCAGCGCATGCGTGCATTGGACCGCTTCCGCAAGGGCAATGCCCGCATCCTCGTGGCGACCAACGTTGCGGCGCGCGGGCTGGATATCAGCGGCATCACGCACGTGGTCAACTACGACGTGCCGGATGAGGCGGAGAACTACGTTCACCGCATCGGCCGCACGGCCCGCCTGGATAAAGACGGCGTCGCCTGGACGTTCGTGACGCCGGAGGACGAGCCGCTGATCTCGGGCATCGAATACCTGCTCGGGCGCGAGATCGAGCGTGTCACGCTGGATGACTTCGATTATGACGTCCCGGCGCCCTCCTGGGCGAGGCCTTCGGCGAAGACGCTGCTCAAACGTGTCGAGCGCTCGCAGAGCAATATTGACGTGTGGAAGTCGTTGACGAGGAAGTAAGGTACGGGGATTGGTTGATCAGGGATCAGGTAACTAGGGATTAGAGACTGGGCACAAAGCAGTCAGGCACCCGATATATTTCCGGGTGCTTTTTTGATTCCTGATTATAAATCCCGGATCCCTGATCCTAATCCTCTTCACTGTCATCCAGAGCCAGCGCACTTTGCTGCGCGAAGGATCTCGTTTTTTGTCGGCGACGGTTCAGGACAGGCGACAAACGAGATTCTTCGGGGCTGAGCCTCTCAGAATGAAAATTCCAGCTACGGGTGGATGCGTGGGCATGTAGATGTAGCCACGAGCTTCAGCCCGTGCTGGAGCCATTCACTCAGAACCTTATTCCAAAGGCTATCCCGCCCCGCCGGGTCGCCCCTGCCGATTGGGTGTCATCGCGAGGAGCGCAAGCGACGACGCGATCTCCCTCTTCAATCCTGGAGATTGCTTCGTCCTGGGCGCCAGGGTGTATCGATACCCTGCACCCTGATCACAGATTCCCAATCCCCAACCCTAAATCACATTCCCCCTTAACCTTGCTCCCCGACCCCCCTTATGCTAAAATCTCATTGCACGTTTCTGAGATAGAGTCGGTCGGGAAAAGTGGGCAACCCCCACTTTTCTGCATATAACAAGGATGTTAAACAGCCAAGGAAGTATGAGCGATGAAGACTGAATTTGCCCTGGCTTTCAATGAGATCACCGAGCGTTTTGGGCTGCCACGTGACACTGTCATGGAGGCACTCGAGGCCGCGATGGTCTCTGCATACCGCCGGTCGGTGAATGCCTCCTCTGCCCAAGAGGTGGAGGTGCGCATCCAATCGGAAAGCGGTGAAGTGCAGGTATTTGTTGAGAAAGAGGCGGTCGAATCCGTCGAGAACGAGCAGACCGAGGTCGAGCTTTCTGTGGCACGCCAGTACGACGAGGAAGCCCAGGATGGCGACATGGTCATGGTCGAATCGACACCGGACGACTTCGGGCGGGTGGCCGCACAGACCGCCAAGCAGGTCATCCTGCAGCGGCTGCGCGAGGCCGAACGTGAGGCGCAGTACGACGAGTTCGCCGAGCGCGAGGGCGATCTGGTGCACGGAACCGTGCACTCAGTCACACCTTCGGCCGTGACGGTCGGCCTCGGCCGCGCCGAAGCGATCCTGCCGCGCAACCAGCAGATCCCCGGCGAGCAATTCCGCGTGCGCGACCGCATCCGCACCTACGTATTAGAGGTGCGCAAGTCGCCGCGCGGTCCGGTGATCGTCGTATCCCGCACACACCCGCACATGCTCCGGCGCCTGCTAGAGATGGAAGTGCCGGAGATCAACCAGGGTTTGGTCGAGATCAAGGGCATCGCTCGCGAGGCCGGCAAGCGCGCCAAGGTCGCCGTCGCCGCACTGCGTGCGGGCGTCGATCCGGTCGGCGCCTGTGTGGGTTTGCGCGGCGTGCGCATCCAATCGATCGTACGCGATCTGAACGACGAGAAGATCGATGTGATCGAGTGGAATCCCGACCCGGCGACGTTCATCGCCAAGGCGCTCAGCCCGGCGCGCGTCTCGGGCGTCTACCTGGAAGATTCACCCGACCGCGGCAAGACAGCCATGGTCGTGGTCCCTGAGGATCAATTGAGCCTGGCGATCGGTCGTGCTGGCGTGAACGCACGCCTGGGAGCGCGGCTGACCGGCTGGCGCATCGATATCAAGAGCCTGCCCGAAGCGACGCAGGAATCGCTCAACCGGTTGACATCCGATGAGAATTTCGCCGAAGTCGCCGTGCGCGAAGCCGAGGCGATGGAGCAGGTCGAGGGGATCCTGGCCAAAAAGGATGAAGGCCGTCCGATCACACCGGAGGAATACCAGACGTTGACGGCATTCGTCGACCGGGTGCAGACTGAAGTCGAAGCATGGGTTGACTCCAAACGCGCCGCAGAACGCGAGCGCCTGGCAGAAGTCAGGGCATCATTCCCGCCAACCGCATTCGATGTCGAGCTCGAGGAGATGGGTCTCTCAACGCGTGTCTTCAATATCCTTGACGAATCTGGCTACAACAAGGCTGGCCAGGTCCTTCAAAAGCTTGGCATGGATGAAGATGCCATCCTGGGGCTGGACGGTTTTGGGCCCAAGTCGATGGAAGAATTGAAAGACGTTCTTGAAAATTACGACTACCCCGAGCCAGAACCTGAACCGGAACCCGAAATTGTTGAAGCAGAGGCTGAGGTCATTGAAGAACCAGAAGCCGTTGAAGAAGCCGAGGCGGAAGTTGAAGCCGTTGCCGAACCGATGGCTGAGGTCGAAGCCCCTGTAGAGGCGGCTGAAGAACCGGAGCCCGTCGCGGAGGCGGCAGAAGAAGCGGTCGCAGAACCCGAAGCGGTCGAAGAAGCAGAAGCAGAAGAACCGGCCGATATTGAGGATGAAATCGAAGAGACCTTCGAAGAGTTGTTCGAGAAATTTGGAGGCAAGGAAGAATTCGTGCCTGCCGAAGACGAACTCTTCGAAGATGAAAAGAAGAAGGACAAGAAGAAGAAATCGCGCGTCGTCGAGTATGACCCCGAGCTGGATGAGATGGTTGTGAAACGTCGACGCAAGCGCGAGTATGATGAATGGGAAGATTTCGAGGACATTTAAACTGTTGTTAAGCATGTGCGGTTACGATGACAGCTAGATGAGCGCGAAATCAAAACGGCGCGGGCGGCACAAACCACAACGGACGTGTGTGGGCTGCCGTCAGGTGGAGGGTAAGCGTGAACTCATCCGCTTCGTGCGCGGACCGGGGGGGGTAAGCGTTGACCCCTCGGGCAAAGCGCCCGGTCGCGGTGCCTATGTTCACGCAGATCCGGATTGCTGGGCTGCTGCAATGAAAGGCTCGCTAGCGCACGCGCTAAAAGTAAACATCAGTGATGAAGAACGCCAAAATTTGGACCAGGCAATGAACAATATGTTCGACGAGCAGAATGACTGAGAAGGTAACCCTCGTCGTAAAAGACGCCGAGCAGATCACGCCTGGAAAACGCGTCCCCCCATAACAAGATCCCCGGCCCGATCGCTCGGCGCGGCCGGCTAGCTCGATCCGGAGGTGCACTATGAGCGATAATGGCCATAAAACGATTGAAATCCCCACCACGGTCACGATTCGTGATCTGGCAACGATGATCGACACCAGCCCCATCGACATCATCAAGCAGTTGATGGCGAACGGCGTTATGGCGAACATCAACCAGCAGATTGACTATGACACAGCAGCGATCATTATCGGCGAGTTTGGATACGAGGCGACACCAAGCGCGCCGTCAGAAGGGGAGCTGGCAAAAGAGGAGAAGGAACTTCCCCGCTGGCGCCAATTGATCGCCGATGAGGAGCCGGATGAGCTCGTCGATCGGCCTCCTGTGGTTACCGTGCTCGGTCACGTTGATCACGGCAAGACCACATTGTTGGACGCTATTCGAGCCACGAATGTGGCCGGTGGTGAGGCCGGCGGCATCACCCAGCACATCTCCGCCTACCAGATCGAGCACAATGGTCGCACAATTACATTCCTGGATACACCCGGGCACGCTGCATTCACTGCTATGCGGGCACGCGGTGCGCAGGGTGCCGATATCGCCGTGCTGGTCGTCGCCGCGGATGACGGCGTGATGCCGCAGACGCGTGAGGCGATTGCGCATATCAAGGCGGCGCAGGTACCCGTGCTTGTTGCGATGAACAAAATGGACCGTCCCAGCGCGAACCCCGACAAGGTCAAACAAGAACTGGCAGACGCTGGCCTGATCCCTGATGAGTGGGAGGGCGACACGATGGTCGTGCCGGTCTCCGCGAAAGAGCGCGAGGGGCTTGAGGACTTGCTTGAAGCGATCACGCTCGTGGCGGACTCGACCGAGATTAAAGCGAACCCGGAAGGTCGCGTGCTTGGCACGGTGATCGAGGGTGAGCTGGATCGCTCGCGCGGTGTCGTTGCATCACTGCTGGTCCAGAACGGCACGCTCGAACAGGGTGACACTCTGCTGGTAGGCACTTCTCACGGCAATGTGCGCGCCATGTTTGATTTCCAAGGAAATGCGGTCGAGCAGGCGACGCCTTCGATGCCCGTCTCGGTGCTCGGGCTCTCGGATGTCCCTAGAGCCGGCGAGCTCTTCACTGTTGTCGAGAGCGATCGCGAGGCGCGTGACATTGCCGAGGAACGGGCCGAACTCGCCGAAACAGCCAGACGTACACCGGTCGCCGCACAGACCCTTGAGCAGATTTTCGAAGCATTCCAGGCTGGTGAGGTCGCTGAGCTGCGCCTGGTCGTAAAGGCCGACGTGCAGGGCTCCTTAGAGCCGATCACCTCCTCACTCGAAGATCTGAGCGCCGGTGAGATCAAGGTGAATATTCTGCATGCCGACACGGGCAATATCAGTAAAGACGACGTCATGCTCGCCGCCGCTTCTGGCGGGATCGTGATCGGCTTCAACGTCGCTGCCGAGCAGGGCGCCATGATGACTGCAGAAGCTGAAGGTGTGGACATCCGTGTGTATGACATCATTTACCGCCTGACGGAGGACATCGAGAAGGCTCTTAAGGGCATGCTCGAACCCGAGATCCGGAAGGTGTCGCTTGGTAAGGCGCTTGTGCAGGCTGTCTTCCGCATCCCGCGTGTCGGGAACATCGCCGGATGCCGGGTGGCTGAAGGCGAACTCCGCCGGAACGCAGAGGCACGCGTGATCCGCGACGGCGAAATCATTTTTGAAGGTCCGATCTCGTCGCTCAAGCATGAGAAGGAAGACGTGCGCGAGATACGCGAGGGCTTTGAATGCGGCATTGGACTGCGCGGCTTCGACGATTTCGAAGAAGGTGACATCATCGAATGCTTCACCGAAGAAACCGTTCCGGTCATTTAGGATGGATCGATGACGACCAAAGCACGCGCCCGCCAAATTGCTGATCGAATTCTCGAAGAACTGGCCGTCATCCTGCAAAGGGAGGCCGATGATCCACGCTTAACAATGGTGACTGTCACCGGGGTGGACGTCGACCGTGAGTTGGCCTACGCCACGATCTTCGTGTCCGCGCTGGGTGATGAAGACCGCAAGGAAGAAGTGCTCCAGGCGCTCAAGAGCGCCCGCGGATTCCTGCGCAGCGCGCTTGCAGCACGTATCCAGCTGCGAACATTTCCTCAGCTGCGCTTCCGTTGGGACGCTTCTTTTCAGCGTGGTGCGCGCATCGAGGAATTGCTTGATCAGCTGAAATCTGAGGAGAAAGAGGATCCCGAGCTTGACACTGGCGCAGAGTGAACTGGATTCTATCCAGCAGATGATCCAGGGGGCCAATTCGATAGCGGTTATCAGTCATGAGCGCCCGGATGGCGATGCGATTGGCTCGCTGCTTGCCGTCGTGAGCGCCTTTCAACAACAGGGCAAAAGAGTCTCTGCACACATGATCGATGGGTTGCCGGGTCGTTATAAATTTCTGCCTGGCTCGCAATTTGTGAGCGAGACGCTTCCCTCTGAAGCAGACTTGTGGATCTTTGTCGACGCGTCGGATGCAGAACGCTCCGGGTTTCCGTCCGAGAAATTCCCGGAAACGATCGACATTCAAATCGATCACCATCCTACCAACAACAGATTTGCTATGGTTAATGTTGTTGACGATCAAGCTGCTTCGACGACCCAGATTCTGTTTGACCTGCTACCTGCCCTCGGTTTCGAACTCGATACCGATGTGGCTACAAATCTACTCGTTGGGCTGATTACCGATACGATAGGTTTCCGGACACATAGTGTAACCCCAGAGGTCCTGGAGATCGCCGCTGAACTCATGCGTAAAGGCGCCTCGATGGCAAAAATCTACGAAAAGGTGCTGAGCGAGCGCAGTTTCGTCAGCGTTCATTATTGGGGTAAAGGCCTGAACCGGATTGAGAGATTGAACGGCCTCGTCTGGACCAGCCTGACCCTGGAAGATCGCAGCGAGGTTGGTTATCCTGGTTCGGATGACGCGGATCTTGTCAATCTATTATCGCGAATCGAGGAAGCACATATTGCGCTTGTATTCGTCGAGCAATCGGAATCCTCGGTCAAGGTTAGCTGGCGCTCCAGTCCGGATTTTGATGTGTCTCAAACAGCATCTTCGTTTGGCGGGGGCGGCCACAGGCAGGCTGCTGGTGCGACGATAGAAGGATCGTTAGCAGAAGTCCAAGGGCGCGTTCTGGCCGCGACGGAGGCGTTGCTCGTCCAGCAGGAGGCTTAGCATGAAGGCTTTCGGGCTTATCACTGTCGACAAGCCGATCGGTCCCACATCACATAAGGTTGTTAGCGTCATCCGCAAAAGCACGGGTGTGCGTAAGGTCGGCCATGCAGGGACGCTTGACCCGCGTGCATCAGGCGTACTTGTGCTGTGCCTGGGATCTGCGACCCGGCTGAGTGAATTCCTGTCAACGGCCAGCAAACGCTATGAAGCCGTGATCCGTTTCGGTTCAAGCACCGAGACCTATGATGCTGAAGGCGAATTCGTGCATGTGACCGGTGCGGCGCCGAGCCTTCCTGACATTCAGGACCTGCTGCCGGATTTCCGAGGCGACATCGAGCAGGTTCCCCCGGCCTACAGCGCCATCAAGGTCAAAGGCCGTAAAGCATACGAAATGGCTCGCTCAGGTGAAGATGTCGAGTTGGAACCGCGCGAAGTCACGATATATAAACTCAGTATCCTCGATTACAACCCGCCCGACCTGGTGCTCGACATCGAGTGCTCCGCGGGCACATATATCCGTTCGATCGCCCATGACCTCGGTGAGCAACTGAGCACGGGCGCCCACCTGGCCAATCTGCGCCGGACGAAGGCGGGGCCGTTTACACTGGATGACTGCATCTCCCTGACGCAGCTGGAAATGGCGATTGCGGCTGGGGATTGGCAGCAGTATATCCGCCCGGCTGTACAGGCATTGCCGGAGCTGCCACAGGTCAAGGTTAGCGGCGATGAACTTCAACGTGTGACCCACGGCAACCGCATCCCGGTTGGTGGAGTGAGCGGCGAGATGGCATGCGCCATTGGACCTGACGATGATATAGTTGCGATCCTCGAGCTGGTTAAGGATGGCACGCTCTGGCACCCCCGCAAAGTCTTCTCACGGTAATTTCTTCTATGGAGCATGTTACCGACCTGTCCGACATTCAACTTGAAAGCTGTGATTTAACCATCGGGTCGTTCGACGGTGTCCATGTAGGACATCAAGCGCTGACCGGCAAGATGGTCGCCCATGCACGCCAGAACGGTAATCCTGCGGTTGTGCTCACATTTTTCCCGCACCCATCGGTCGTTTTGCGTGGCAGGAAGCCGGCATTCTATATTACGCGCCCCGAGGAGAAGGCCGAACTACTCGGCGAGCTAGGCGTGGATTTCGTGATAACGCAAACATTCGATGAAGAGCTTTCGAATGTCTCGGCCGAGGATTTTGTGGATCTTCTTCTCCGCCATTTGAATTTCAAGGACTTATGGATTGGCGAGGATTTTGCTCTCGGACATGATCGCGAGGGCGACCGTATCTTTCTGGCTGAACAAGGTCAGAAATTGGGCTTTAAGCTGCATGTCGTGGCGCCGGTCTTCATGGCCGGCGAGGTGGTCAGCTCAACGCGCGTGCGGGAAGCGCTGCGGTCAGGCGACGTCGGTCGGGTCGAAACCTATCTGGGACGCCCGTTCATGCTGCCAGGCAAGGTTGTCTCAGGGGCGGGCCGTGGCAAGGGGCTGGGGATTCCAACTGCGAATCTGGAGATCTGGGATCAACGCGCCTATCCTCGCTCAGGAGTGTACGCCTGTCTGGCTCGTATCGAGGACGATCAGAAACGCTGGAAAACGGTCACAAATATCGGCATTCGCCCGACGTTTGAAAACAACCAGTCAGAGGCCGTTGTTGAAGCGCACCTGCTAGAGTACGAGGGCGACCTGTACGGCAAGCGGATGGAGCTCGAGTTCGTAGCCCGCCTGCGCGATGAACGGAAATTTCCGGATGCCGAGACGCTCCTGGCGCGCATTTCGAGAGATATCCAGCGGGCGCACACGATCCTGGAAGCCAGAATGGAGTCCGATGATGGCGGAAACTTTTAAGCGCGACATCTATCTTCTGCGGCCGAAAAAACTCAGCCCGGAGACGATCGCGGTCACGTTTGCGAAGACGTCACGATCACCGCTTTCATTCCGCGAGATCGCCGCGGAACTGAGTGACGAGCAGTCCGCCGAATTCCATGAGAAGTGGGTCGTAGGTTATGGTCATGCTTCTGTTGCCGAGCACGCCGTGCTGCATATCGCCTTCGAAAATGTATCTCGATTGGCTATCGAGAGCATCGAATCCAATCGCCTGGCATCCTATACCGAAAAATCGACGCGCTACCAGAAGTGGGATTCGAAGAGCTATTACGTCCCTGAGGAGGTGCGTGGCACAGAATACGAATCGCTCTATACAGAAACATGCGATGCGCTCTTCGATGCTTACCAGGTATCGCTCGAACCCGTAAAGAAGGTCGTCCAGGAAATAAACACGCGGCGCGCAGGCGAGAGCGAAGCGCGCTGGGATGGACGCATTCGTTCTGAATATGTCGATACCTGTCGTTTTCTCCTGCCCGCTGCTGCGCTGGCGAACGTCGGCATGACCGCAAACGCGCGCACGTTTGAGCATGCGATTCGCAAGATGCTGTCTCACCCTCTGGAAGAGGTCCGCTCGATCGGTGAACAGGTGAAACATGTCGCCCAGCAGGAGACCCCCACGCTGGTCAAATATGCGGATGGAGTCCCTTACCAGATCGAGACAGAGCAGAACTTCGAACGCATGGCTCAGGACCTGCCGGTTGAGCCCAATCCGGAGATGCTGGAATTGATCGCGTTTGACAAGACGGCTGAGGAGCGTGTGCTTGCCGCCGCTATTTACAACCATAGCGGTGCCTCATTCAAAACGGCGCTGGAGCATGTCCAATCGCTCGATGCTGATGCGCAGAAATCGCTTGCGGAAGAACTGCTAGGTAGGCTCGGGAAATTTGACGTCCCACTGCGTGCGATCGAGCACGCCGTATACACATTCGATTCAATCATGGATCAAGGCGCCTATTTTGAACTCAAACGTCACCGCATGATGACTCAGACGCCACAGATCCTGCGCGCCGATCTGGGCTACGCCGTGCCTCTGAAGCTCATCCAGGCTGGCTTCGAAGATCGCTACCATGACGTGATGGAGAAAGCTTCTGTCGCTTACAAGAAAATGGCCGAGTGGAACCCGCATGTCGCCGCGTATTTGGTCCCCAACGGATTCAACCGCCGGGTGCTGCTGACGATGAACTTGCGTGAGGTGTTCCATTTTTGCGAGCTGCGCGCAGAGAAGAATGCGCATTTCTCCATTCGCAGGATTGCTTTGCGTATGGCAGAAATCGTCCAGTCCATTCACCCGCTTTTGGCGGTTTATCTACGCATGCCCGAGGGCGAAACCTGGCGATCGGTCGAGCAGGAGAATTTCGCCAAGGTCTAGCAATTGTTAGCTGGATGAGAAGCGTGTCTTTGCGACCATCACTGCATCTAAAGCCACCCTTTTTTTCTAGAATGCCATATGAATAATCATCCACAGTGGGATTGGAAAACCAGGGGCTGTTCCCTGCCGGTGTTATCGGCGCGGAAGGGGGGAATGATGATGTCCAATCCTCGAGCTGGCTGCGGGCTGCAGGACTGTAACTCCTGTTCAACATAGGTTTAATCGGTCTATCTGTTTTGGCTATTTGGCTGGTTGGATGGTATTCGCCACGCGCGATCAGCAATGTGTTCTTCGTGGTCGGTGCGATGCTCGAGGCAGCAGCCGGGTATTCGGCCGCAACCCGGTGTGAATTCGGGTTTATCTACGGTTACTGGTCCCCGGTGTAGAACCCGGCAAACCTGGCTGATAATCAATCCGAAAGATGGCAGTTTTAATTACGCTGGACCAATCGCGTTGGTACTAAGCGGGGTGTTATTAATCACAATAGCCATGACCGCCAGCAGTGCCATAGCGACTCTCTTCTATGCGAGCTGAATTACAGATATCCCCAGTGAAGAAGGACCCCGAATGTGAGCGCGAACTGGGCGATGTGGTAGGTGAACATCGTGAGCAAGCGCGCCCGCCGGATCGGCTTCGCAAAGCGGTCCCATGCCAGGATGCTGTCTGAGATGAAGAACGCCGCACCGCCGAGTGTCATCAGCCCAGCGCTGAGTCGCGTCCACTCCGGTCGGTAAAGCGCAGCAGCTGCGGACCAGAACATCAGGCTCAGGAAAACACCATAGATGATCACGGGGAGTACCAGCTTAGTGCGCTTCGCATCGCGAAGCGCACTGGCGATCGAGCCGATCACCGGGAAGGCGATCAGCGCAATCGCCACAGCCATAAGAATTGTGGCGAAATTCAAAGACAACCCCTCGATGTTGAAGACTACGATGTAGGCGATCTGAGCCAGCAGGAACGAGGCCAGGCCTTTGATGAATTGATTGTTGGGCAGCATCAGGAAAACATCACCACCCAGTGAAAACAGCAAACCCAGGCCATACACAATCTCCCACCACTGGGGTGCCGCCGGCAAATGGAGCGCGTAGGCGATCAGCAGAGTGGTGAGCGCAGCCGGTTTGGCGACATACTCGATTTTCTTGTTATGAACGGCGACAGCGTACCAATTAGCTACGGCGAATAGACCAGCGATCACGAAAAGCCAACTCATGCGCTTGCCTCCTCAGTTTCGTTACTCGTAATCTGCCTGCGGATCCAGAGAGTGCCACCGATGATCGCGATGCTGGCAAAGGCAAACCACTGTATCGCGTATCCGAGATGCGGCCCTTCATCCAAATCGATGCGTGGATCTGGCCGGGGCAGCGCAGGCCCATCTTCCAGTGCCTCGGTTTGCACCAGGATCAACGCGGCCAATGGAAAATCAACCTGCCGCCGGATGAGGTCAACGGTTAGAAAACGCCAGGTTTGGAGCGGCGCTTCTCCGGGCTCAGGCGCCGGGTCGGCGAGGAAGGACCAATCTGGCTGCTCGACGGAGGGGATGAGGATGCCCTTGACCTCGACCATGCCTGACACGTTGAATTGACCCAGGTTCCCTTCGATACCATCTTCGAATGGGATCCAGCCCCGATCGACTAAGATCGCCCCCTCGGCTCTCACCAAGCGAAGCGGGGTTACGAGGTGAAAACCCGGTTGCCCATCCAGGGATTGATTTTCTATCAGGATTTGATCCTGTGTGTCAAACTCACCGACCGCAAAGGCAGGCTGGTAGGCGAACGCCGGCGCGATCACGGTTGTAGCCACCTTGACAGGTGGGTTGTCCAGCTTCGCTTCGACGCGTTGAATTTCGGCTTGCCGCTGCTCAAGGCGCTCGAGCTGCCAGAAACCGAGCCGAATGCATGCTGCGGTTACAACGATGATGAGCAGAATAAAAGACCAGTCCCGTTTGCGCAGCCTTGTCATTTCAGTTTTTATCCCCGGGTTTGGCGTAGCGGTGACGAATGCGCTCGGCCATCGAGTGAGCGCGCTGCGGTGCGTTGCCAACATAACTGCGAGCTTCAAGCAAATCGCGCACACGTCCCGGCTGGAGGAATTTCAAAATGGCTGGATCTTGTGCCAGCTGATCCCTCAGTGGGTTCACCTGCCCTTCCTGCAGTGCGGACCACGCTTTGAGGCTGTGCTGTCGCAAGTGTTCATGCATCTGCTGACGATCGGCGCCTTCCATCACAAGCGCGGTCAGGATGCGTTCGATGGCTGCGAAGGGTCCATAGTGATCAAGCTGCTCGCCGATGCCGCGTTCGTCGATCGTGAGACCGCCGAGGATCGCTTGCGCGCTGCGCACGATCTCGTCGCAAGCCAGAAAGGCTTCCGGGATCGCACTCCGGCGGTTGGCAGAGTCGTCTAGTGTGCGTTCGAGTCCGGCCTGGGCGGCATTCTCCCAGACCGGCGTCTGCGCGGCGTAGACGCTGCGAGCCAGAGAGCAGATCTTCTCTGCCTGGATGGGGTTGCGTTTGAAAGGCATCGCGCTCGATCCCACTTGCTTCTCTCCAAAAGGCTCCCTGAGAGCAGGGAATCCAGGCGACTGCATCAGCCGGAGGTCGAGTGCGAATTTGTGGAATGAACCGGCCAGGCCTGCCAGCGCGCTGAGCAGCTTGAAATCCTGGATGCGCGGGTAGGTCTGTGTGCTGATCAGGGAGGCCTCGATCCCAAGCCGGTCCATGACCGTGGCCTCCAGCATTTCCGGCGTGACCTCGTTTCCCTCCAGCATGTCTACAAATGGACCGGAGGTGCCAACCGGGCCGCGGATGCCTTTTCCCTTGAGCATGTGGCGCAGTTTGATCAAAGCTTCGGTATGTTCAAAGACGTCCTGGGCGTAAGCGCTCAGCCTGTAGCCCAGCGTCGTCGGTTCAGCCGGCTGGAGATGGGTAAAGCCCATCACGGCGGTTTCAGCGGTAGCATCGATGAGATCTGCAAAAATCAGGAGGACATCGCGGAGCGCTTCGATTAAGATCGCCAGAGCGGCTTTCTGGCGCACGACTTCAGCGTTATCCTGCACATCCGCGGAGGTCAAACCCCAATGGAGGATCGCTCCCCCTTCTGGTGACTGCTCGGAGAAGGTCCTCAGTTCGGCCATAAGGTCGTGCCCTATTTCGCCTTCGATCTCCAGCGCCCGGTTGATATCTACCTTGTCGGCGTTGGCGCGCACGTCGTCGAGCTGCTGGGGCGAGACCAGTCCTGCGGCAGCTTGCGCTTCCGCAACGGCGACCCAGACCCTGCGCCAGACCCGGCGTTTGCTCGTCTCAGACCAGATGGCGCGCATTTCTTTTGAGCCGTAGCGGTTTGTGTAAGGAGATTGATACGTCATCGTCTCGAGTTCCTATCCTGCTCGGCGCTAATCATGTTCTTCGGATTCCAGGTCGCTCAATCTCTGCAGCGCCAGATCTCGGTAGTCACGTTCGGTCTCGTAACCGATGAAATGCCGGCCGGCGCGTTTCGCCGCCAGACATGTCGTGCCTGATCCGGCGAATGGATCGAGGACCACATCCCCTTTGAAGGAGTATAGGTCGATCAAGCGCCGCGGCAGCTCTTCGGGGAAGGGCGCAGGATGACCGATCTGTCGGGCAGAGACGGCCGGGAATGACCAGACGGATTTGGTCCATTCCAGGAAATCATCACGCTCAATTGTGCTGACAGCCTGACCCGCTTCACGCCGGAAGGAATCCTTCGAGAAGACAAGAATATATTCGTGCACGTCGCGCAGCACGGGGTTCGTGGCTGACAACCAAGACCCCCAGGCAGTCGATGGGCTGGCACTGGCCGCTTTGTCCCAGATGATTTCTCCCCGCATGAAGAAGCCTAACGAGAGCATCTCATCGATGATCAGGCTGTGCAAGGGGATGTAAGGTTTACGTCCCAGATTAGCTACGTTTATGCACGCTCGACCACCCGTGACCAGTACACGATAGACCTCGCTGAATACATTTCGCAGCAGGCTGGTATATTCTTCGAGCGTCAGATCCTCGTCGTACTCTTTCTGAACGTTGTAGGGAGGCGAGGTGACCATCAGGTGTACACTGTAATCGGGGATTTCGTCCATCGACTCGGAAGATTTTAGGTGGATCTTGTCTCGGACCTCGTTCGGAAGTGGGTTCTCTTTGTACTCGATGTTCTCATCTGGAGTGCGATCAGCATACATGCGACTATCGTAAAAGTCGGACGAGTCATGGCTGACGCGCCCGGGCGAGCCGAATGAGCTTGTGCGGGTTCCTTTGGATTCTTTATCGGTCACGATGGGTTCTCACCGGCAGCATCAAACGCTGGTCATTCGGGTTCAGCTGTGAAACCAAAGCGACGCAGCGCGTTCTCGTCATTTCGCCAACCGGGCAGCACTTTCACCCGCAGCCGTAGATATACTTTTCGCCCGGTGGCGGATTCGATCGCCCGGCGCGCCCATGTGCCGATGCGCTTGAGCATTTTTCCCCCTTGCCCGATAACGATGCCTTTCTGAGAATCGCGCTCGACAAAAATGGTCGCTTCGATGTACGCGCCGTGTTCATTCCGTTCAGTGTACGTGTCGATCCGCACCGCGATGCTGTAGGGGACTTCCTCGCGCAGGTATTCAAGCGCAGCGGCGCGGATCATATCAGCGGCGATGTCCCGCTCATATGTGTCTGTGATCGTTTCCGGAGCGTAGAAGCGCGGTCCCTCCGGCAGGCGCTCGATGATCGCTTCTTGAAGAGCATCCAGATTTTCGCCCGTTGTGGCCGAAATCGTCATCGTTGGGATGTCGCCGATCAATGTGAGGAATTGTTCCTTCCGATCGGCAAGTTCATCCTGTTCGACGAGATCAACCTTGTTCAGCGCGGCGAGCAATTCTGACTTCTCTTTGAATGACCTGACGATCTCGACGACCTGTTCATCTTCTTTCGACGGTGGGTAATTGAGGTCGAATAACATCAGGATAATGTCACAGTCGCGCAGCGTTTCACGCGCTTCGGCGTTCATATACTCACCCAGTTTGTGGATCGGGATGTGCAGACCGGGGGTGTCCATAAAGATAACCTGGGCTTCAGGCAGGGTGAGGATGCCGAGTTGTTTCTGCCGTGTCATCTGGGGTCGAGGCGAGACAGCAGCAATCTGCTGCCCCATGAGCCTGTTCAATAACGTGGATTTACCGACATTCGGTCGACCAGCCAATGCCACGAATCCAGATCGGTGTCCTTCCGGGATTTCCGTGTATTCCATGGCCTAATTGTGGGGGTAAGGTTGCCGACTGTCAAGAGAATGCATTTCTGGTTATCTGTTGACGGCAGATTTAACGTTCGTTATCATCGCTAAATGAGAAGATTCCCTCGATTACAGGCTTATCTAATCTTAATTGTCCTTTCGCTGGGTTGGATCGCCGCTTGCGGGCTGGAATCGCAGGAAACGCTCCTTTTGGCTACGACGACAAGCACCTACGACTCAGGCTTGCTCGACGCAATACTGCCTGAGTTCGAGGAACTGTACGACGCTGAAGTCGAGGTCGTCGCAGTCGGCACCGGCCAGGCACTGGCCTTGGGGGAGCGTGGCGATGTCGATGTACTCCTGGTTCACGATCCAGCAAGGGAAGAGGCGTTTGTCAGGGCCGGGTATGGCGTAGAGCGGACCATCTTGATGTACAACGATTTCATCTTGGTTGGCCCTCTGGACGATCCGGCGGGTGTGCTTGACTTTTCATCTGCTGCAGAGGCGTTTGAGCGGATTGCAGGAAAGCAGGCTGAGTTCTCCTCGCGTGGCGATGAATCCGGTACGCATGGACGCGAGAAACAGATCTGGGAAAAAGTCGGTTTTCAGCCAACGCATGAACAGGATTGGTACCTCTCACTCGGCCAGGGGATGGGATCGACACTGCAGTTTGCCAATGAGCGTGGTACCTACACACTCACTGACCGGGGCACCTTCCTCGCCCAGAGCGAAAACCTTCCAAACTTGAAGGTGCTCGTCGGCGGTGGTTCTTTCTTTGTTAATCCGGATGAAACCTTGTTGAATTGCTATTCCGTGATGATTGTCAATCCGGAACGCTATCCGCAGGTCAAATTCAACCTGGCCAGGGATTTCATCCGCTGGATCACGGATCCGGCGACGAAAGCTAACATCGCTCAGATTGGTGTTGAGCGCTTCGACCAACCGCTTTTCTACCCTGCTGATGCAGAGGGCAAGAAGCCTGTGCCCGGCCAACCGGAACCCTCTTCCTGAAAGAAGGGATGTTAAATCAGGCATGTCGGTGAATGTATCAGACCTGGTGCGAATTGTGCTTCTATCCCTGCAGGTATCGGGATCTGCGCTTCTCATCAGCGCGCTGATCGGAATACCACTGGGTGCATGGCTCGGCCTGAGCAGATTCCGGTTCCGGCAGCTGCTCGTCACGCTGGTCTATACCGGGATGGGATTTCCACCTGTCGTGGTCGGTCTGGCCGTCTATCTGGCGCTCTCCCAGGCTGGTCCAATGGGGTCGATCGGTTGGTTATTTACAGCGCAGGCGATGATCACAGCGCAGGTTGTCATCGCGCTGCCGCTGGTTGCGGGGTTGACCATGGCCGCGATCGAAGGTCTCGATCCTGATCTGAGGCTTCAAGTTCGCTCTCTAGGTGCAACACGAAGACAGGAGATTATCTCATTGCTTTCTGAGGCGCGCGAAGGGGTGCTTGCTTCGGTTGTAGCTGGCTTCGGAGGGATAATCTCGGAAGTAGGGGCGGCGATGCTGGTTGGAGGCAACATCGCCGGATCCACGCGGGTTATGAGCACCGCGATTGTGCTCGAGACCCGCCAGGGGAATTTCGGGCTCGGGCTTGCGCTAGGCGGTGTGCTGCTCGTGATCGTCTTCGTGCTTAACGGCGTGCTGCTGCAGCTTCAGTATCCTCTTTGGAGGCGGCGATGAGCGTTACTGACAGCCTGTATCGCCTGGTGAATGTGGAGGCGGGCTACGACGGGCCCTGGCGGCTGAAGATCGATACTTTGGAGATCCCCAGTGGCGGCATTTTTGCAATTCTCGGGCCGAACGGCGCCGGGAAGACGACCCTGCTTCGCTTGCTGCATTTCCTGACAGGACCTGAAGAAGGGAAAATATATTTTGAAGGTCAAGAGATCAGCTACCCCTCACCGCTGAATCTTCGCAGGTCGCTGGCGATGGTCTTCCAGAGGCCGCACATGCTGCATGGCAGCGTGCGCAAGAATGTCGCCTATGGGCTTGGATTGCGCGGCGAGCGCGATCCCGATCGGGTTGATAAGATTCTTAGACAACTGCACCTCACCCCGCTCGCGAATATGCCAGCGAGGAAGCTATCCGGCGGCGAAATTCAGCGTGTGGCGCTGGCTCGAGCGCTTGTGCTAGAGCCAGATGTCCTGTTCCTGGATGAACCGACCTCTAACCTTGACCCGTTCAATGCACGCTTGATCGAGCAAATTCTCGATGCGACCGTGCGAAGCAGGACTATGACCGCCATCGTCGTCACGCATAATGTCTTCCAGGTCAAACGCATCGCCGACCGTGTTGCCATGATGTTATCAGGTTCGATCATCGAGACGGGCACAAAGGAAAAGGTTTTCGACCAGCCACAGGACGAAAGAACGCGGCGTTTTGTCGAGGGAGAGATGGTATATTAGTGACGGAAGGTGCAAAATGAGCATATTCTCAAGGAAGAAACGAAACAGGTTCATCGAGCTGCTCGTCAAGCAGGCTGAATATGCCGAAGAAGGCATGCAGAAGCTATTGGAATATGTGCAAGAGCCCAGCGAAGCGATTGCACAGTCCGTTACGGCCATCGAGAAGGAAGCAGACGAGGTCAGACGGGTATTGATTGACGAGCTCAATCAGACATTTGTGACGCCCATTGACCGCGAGGACATTTTCGCCCTCTCGCTCACAATCGACGATGTATTGGACTACGCCGAGTCGACCGTCGAGGAGATGTACATGCTCGATGTTCAACCGAACGCTTACATCGAGCGAATGGTCTCTTTGCTGACCGATGCTGCCCACGAGATCCATCTGGGCGTGATGCGTTTGGAGGATCACCCGAGCGTGGCGAATGACCACGCCGTGCGCGCGAAAGCACTGGAGAACCGGATGGAGACGGTTTACCGTGAGGCGATCGCTAATCTCTTCAGCATGCCGCGTGACATCGATCACGTCGTTCAGATGCTTAAACTGCGTGAGATATACCGGCATCTCTCCAATGCCGCTGATCGCGGCGATCAAGCTGCTAACGTGCTGGGCGACATCGTGGTTAAAAAGATCTAAATCTGAAGGGCCTTACTTAAATCGAGAACGGGAGGCTCAGCCTCCCGTTTGGTTATTAAGTGGACTGGAATTACTCTTGCTGAGCGCCCAACTTCTTGAGTTTGTTGCCCACCTCGCGCCATTGGATCTTTGAGATCCCCAATTTCTGGCGGATCGTGTCTTTATCCAGGCCTTGCTGGTAATCGGCGAGTGATGCGGACCAACGGCACATATCGAAAGAGATGCGTTTGTCGAGGCTGGCCACCTCGCTGATTTCCTCAAGCAAGTATTCAAGTCGACGTGGCGACCATGGAAAGAGCTGGTCGTCGATGTCGTACTGAGCGATGTACTCAAGGAAAGCCTCGACCCATTCATCAGAGAGTGGGATCTTGCGTTCTTTGTAGCGCTTGCTCACATCTCCATAGCGGACGAAAAGCAGTGGTGCATCAGGTCCCTCCAGGTCGATGTGATTCAAATGGATCCCCAGGCACTCACCCTTCTTGATCGCCGTTTCGAGCAGTAAGCGCAGAAGCGTGTAAGGTCGTGCGTCGGGCTCTTCCGCGTTGCGCATCTGCTCGGCAACTTCCAGTGCTGCCTCCCGCTCTTCTTTGGTGAGCACATCCGGCAGTGGGCTGACCGCGGATTGCTGGGGGATGTGGGCGGAGGGGTCCTCGCTGAGCACGTCTATCTCGTTGAGCCAGCGGTAGAAAGCCTTTATTGAAGTGACCCTGCGCGCATACGTCTTCGGGCTGCAAGGTGCGCTTCGTTTGTTTTGCATCCAATCGAGGAAATTCTTGAGGTCATGCGTGCTAATCTGCCGGATTGGGACGCCGCCCCCGACAAATTTAGCCACCAGCCGCAGGTCGCCGGTGAACGCTTTTACGGTATGGATCGAGTAGCCTTGATCTTCGAGTGCTTCTCCCCAGGACTTGATCACTGCGCTGAGACTGGTTTCAGAGGTCAGTCGTGCGCTCCCGGCCTGGGTTTTTGTGTCCTGCTGTCTGCCGTATGAGAACAAGGGCAGATCTTCAAAGGTGTTGTCCATTGTCCCTCTCAGATGAGCCTGCGCATAGCCAACGAGCGGGTACGATGGTAGGTCGATATTGTCCAAAAGTCAATTGAGGATAGGACGTGGGTACTGGTGAGAAGGGGCTGGCGATTAGTGATCAGAGATTTACAAGAACGGGTATACCCACCCAATAAGGCACGCTGGAAATCTCAATTTGTAGAGAAATGCGTATGGTGTAGAGGGAGATCCCTCCGTCGCAAACGCTCCTCGCGATGACATTCACCTCGTAGGGGCGACCGGCTTGGTCACTCCGGGTAGCTTGAAACGTTCCCACTGTAGGGGAAATTCATGATTTTCCCCTACGGCAGAAGAAGGGGATGTGCGTTACAGACGCCAGAATATTCCGGGTCCATCGCCTATCTACGAGGTCATTCAATCCGATCCGTCTGGGAGTCAGGGGCACGGCGGCGGCGTGCACCTACCTGAGTGCCCCAGTGACTGAGTGGCTGATCCACCTCATCTGTCATTCAGAGATGCGCGGACACATAGATTCTCGTTTGTCGTCTGAACCGGTCCGCCGCCAACTAGAAACGAGATCCTTCGCGCAGCAAAGACCGCTGGCACTGGATGACAAATTGAGGGATCTGAGAATCGCGATTGGAGATCAGGAGTTAAATAAGAAGGCACCTAGACTTTTCCTAAGTGCCTGATCATGAATTCTAAGTTACCTAATCCTTGATTACCTTATCCCCAAACTTCTATCCCTCCTGATTCTGCTCCGGCACGCCGAATGACTCCACTAACATGGTCTCGATCGCTCCCCAGTTCGGCAGGATGACGGACGCGCCGCTGTAAGGCACACGCCATAAGCTGCCCATCTCCGGTCCGACGTCGTAGTGTTCGATCATCGTCGGGTCCCGGGCGACCTCGGCTGCGGTTGGCAGCAGGGTAAACACATCCTCGACGGTCATGTCCGTCTCGACGAATGTCTTGAACTGCTCATAAAGCTCAGGCACCCGCTTGAGACCATTGACGCTCAGCGCTTCCTTGAAGAGCGCCATGACCACTTCCTGTTCGCGGCGCAGGCGATCGAAATCGCCGGTTGTCTTGCGCATGCGTACGTAGCATAGCGCCTGGAACCCGTCCATGTGATAAGTCCCCGGCGAGTAGGTCCATTGGCGGCCGCATTTATCCGACAGGTAGCCACCTACCTCGACGTCAATTCCGCCAAGCGCATCGACGACACCCATGAAACCATAAAAATTCACGCGCACGATATGATCGACCTCCAGGCCGAAGTTGTAAAGGATGGTGTTCTTGACCATCTCGGTTCCGCCGGTGCCGTCAGCGACGTTGATGCGATCAGCCCTCCAGCCCGGGATGAAAACATACAGATCGCGTGGGAAAGAGAGCAGTTTAACAGTGTGTTCCTTCGGATCGATCGAAACGAGCATCATCACGTCAGTGCGGTGGCCGTACTCGTATGGACGCTGGTCTGAACCAAGCAGCATGATATTGACGAGCTGGTCGTTGTTCTCGTGCGGTTTCAGTGGCCGCCGAATTTCGATTGCCGAGGCTTCGCGCGGTGCCGGGAAATTCTCCCAGGGGTCGATCGGTGTTGGTGACGGTGTGGGTGTGGGTGTCGTGGGCGGAAGCGGTGTAGGCGTGATTGTCGGCTCGACCGGGCTGAACGGAGTGGCTGTCGCGGTGGCATCTGGCGGTACAGTCACCATAGGTCCGGTCAATGGTGCGGTACTTCCCAGAAAACCCCCGGCGGCCGTGCTGCAAGCAGCCGCGACAAAGATGACTGCCAGCATAGCTGCAATGATGGTCAGCG
>CBFDDM010000054.1:0-21820 GCA_965603565.1 uncultured Anaerolineales bacterium
TCGATCGAGCGCTCAAGGGCAGGTGGTCCACTTCGAATGTAGTCGTGACAGGGGAGTAATGTTTCTGGATGAGCAGTATGAGTGAACAGCCGCACGAAGAGGAACTTGAGATCGAAGAGCAGGAAGATCTTGAGGAAATTGAGTCCGAACCTGTCGACGTGATCGAGGGTGAGCAGATTGAGATCGACCCTGATCTTGAAGACGAACAGGAAGAAGATTCAGAGTCTGAGGCGGAAAGCGAGATCGATGAACGGACGATAAGTCGTCTTTCCATTGCGCTTGAGCTCAGCGATGATCCCGTGCGTTTATACCTCAAAGAAATTGGTCGAGTCGAACTGCTTTCCACCGATCAGGAGATGTGGCTGGCGATACGCATGGAAGCGATCCGCCGGCTGGACGTCCTGCGTTCCGGGCGTGGGGCAAAGCGCTCGGACGACGACGCCTGGACGGCTGTGTTCTGTACGCTTTTCGACGACACCCGCACGGGGTGGAAGCGTGTCCGAGAAGATGCACAGCGAATGGGTCAATCCATCCCTGATCTTGACCTGATCCTGGTCGAAGCGCGCCAGCTGCGCGAAACGTGGCAGAGCGAATCGATCTCCTACATCCGTGCCTGGCTCGACACGGATATGTGGGGTTCTGATCCTGCCTGGGAACAGGTCGCTCGCAACGCGCTGGATGTCTTCATGGCTTTCTATATCTTCCCGGATGTGATCACCGAGAAGCTTATGGAGCGCTTCGCCGATGATAAGGGTTTGCCGACCAACCGGACCTTCAAGCGCTGGTTGCCCGACCCGGGTGTGCTGGGTGCGAACGTCGACCAGATCGTATTTCTGGCTGAGATCGCCCAGGCGGCATTGATCAAAGCCAATTTGCGATTGGTCGTCAGCGTAGCAAAGCGTTATATGGGCCGCGGCATCGCGTTCCTGGATCTAATTCAAGAGGGCAACATCGGCCTTCTGCGCGCCGTGGAGAAATTCGACGCAGCCAAGGGCTATAAATTCAGTACCTATGCGACCTGGTGGATCAGGCAGGCTATAAGCCGTGCCATCGCCGATCAAGCGCGCACGATCCGCATCCCCGTCCATATGGTGGAGACGATTAACCGACTTATCCGTATCCAGCGAAGGCTCGTACAGGATCTTGGGCGTGAAGCGACCTCCGAGGAGATCGCGCTCGAAATGGATCTGCTCGAACCTGAAGAGGTCAGCCGGATTCGCGAATCGCTAGAAGGGGAAGAACCGGTCGATCCGATGCTCGAGCGCAAGTGGAAGCGAGCGGCCGGGAAAGTGCGGCGCATCATCCGCATCGCCCAGGAGCCGATGTCGCTTGAAACACCTGTGGGCGCAGAGGATTCCAGCCAGCTGGGAGACTTCATCGAGGACGAGACGATGCCGGAACCGGTCGACGCGGCGGCGCGCGAATTATTGAAAGAACAGGTGCAGAGCGCGCTTTCCGTTCTTACTGAGCGTGAACGGCAAGTTCTGGAAATGCGCTTCGGACTTCGGGACGGCAAAGATTACACGCTCGAAGAAGTTGGCAAGCATTTCAAGGTGACGCGTGAGCGCATCCGCCAGATCGAGGCCAAAGCGCTGCGTAAGCTGAGGCATCCAACTCGCAGCCGTCATTTGCGAGACTACCTCTCCTAGAAATCACGACCAGAACTCCCCCGAGCGGGGAGTTTTTTCAATGGCAGCATGTCCAATCCATGTGCGCTTCTCGAGAAATTGTCTGTCCAGAAAATCACAAATTGAACGGGTCATCTGACACTACAATAAATGGGATGATGCACACATAATTCATAGGGTCCGGGACAGCCTGCATTTTTGTGATGGCTGATCCACTATGATAAAATGGACCCGTTGTTTCGAGGACAGAGGCTAGAAGTACATTCCCAGTCTAACGTTTTTCCACATGTAATGAGGGCCGGATGCCAAGTGACTTCCTACCTATCGCTGTTCTACTGTTTATTTCGATCGGCCTCGCGTTTATAGTCGTCATCCTGGGGCATATATTTGGTCCAAGGCGCCCCAATCCCCGAAAAGAAGCGCCCTATGAATCAGGTATGCGCCCATACGGTCCCGGCCGGCGCAGGGTGCCGGTTCATTTCTACGTCGTGGCTGTGCTCTTCATCCTTTTCGATATTGAAATTATCTTCATGCTTCCCTGGGCAGTTGTGCTGAAAGAGATCAAGCTTACCGGCTTGATCGAAATGGTGTTGTTTGTAGGTATCCTTTTTGTTGGTTTGATCTATGCATGGAAAATTGGAGCGCTGGAATGGGATTAGAGCAGAAATTAGGCAATTTTGGCGTCGTTACGACCAGTCTTGAAAAGGTAGTCAACTGGAGTCGTACGCGGGCGATGTGGCCGATGCTCTTCGGGCTGGCCTGCTGCGCGATCGAGATGATGGCGGCGCAGTCCTCAGATTACGACATGAGCCGTTTTGGCATGGAATTGATGCGCGCCAGCCCACGGCAGAGCGATCTGATGATCGTTGCCGGACGCGTGAGCCGGAAGATGGCCCCTGTGCTGCGGCGTCTCTACGACCAGATGCCCGATCCGAAGTGGGTGCTGGCCATGGGTGACTGCTGCTCCTGTGGAGGTGTTTTCAACAACTACGCCATCGTCCCCGGTGTGGATGAAATCGTCCCGGTGGATATCTATGTGGCCGGCTGTCCTCCGCGCCCTGAGGCGTTGATCCACGGGATCCTGACGCTGCATGAAAAAGTCCGTGGGGAATCCGTGAAGGACTGGGCCTGAGTCGCGTCTTCGAGATCGGTCCATCCAGAGTGACACATCTCCAGGGATTTACTTCAAAGGTTGAAAACATATGAGCATACATGCGCAGATTGTCGAATCGCTTAAGGATGAGTTTGGCGAGCAAATCCTGGACGTTGTCGAGTTCCGAGGAGACACGACCGTATTTGCAGCGGCGGGCTCGATTGTGTCGGTGTGTGAGTACCTGCGAGATCACGATACCTACGCGTTTACCTTGCTCGCTGCGCTCACCGCAGTCGATCATTGGCCGGAAGAGCCGCGGTTCATCATGGTTTACCAACTCTACAGTCTTTCGAACAAGATTTTCTTCGGTTTGAAAGTGCCGCTGAACAGCGACGCCGCGGAAGTGCCAACTATGGAGGGTGTCTTTCCTAATGCGAATTGGCATGAGCGTGAGGTGTTCGACATGTTCGGTGTAAATTTCAAAGGGCACTCCGATATGCGGCGGATCCTCATGCCCCAGGATTGGGAGGGTCACCCACTGCGCAAGACTTTCCCGTTGGGATACGAGGAGATCCAGTTCTCATTCAACTTTGACGAAATCGATAAACGCAAACCTTACGCTAAGGAATAGACCAGGTTAAGGATAGAGGCGGTAGAGCATGCTGGGAGAACACAGCGAGATCACAGTTGATCAATTGAGAGGGCTGGTTTCAGACCGGGCGCTAGAGGGCGAGACCATGCTGCTCAACATGGGGCCACAGCATCCCAGCACGCATGGCGTCCTGCGCTTACTGCTTGAGCTGGATGGTGAGGTCGTTGTCAGCTGTGTGCCCGACATCGGTTTCCTGCATACGGGTATCGAAAAGAATATGGAAGCCAAGTCCTACGAGAAGGCGCTCGTGATGACCGACCGTATGGACTATTTGAATAACCTTGGAAACAACCTGACCTATTGTATGGCGATTGAAAAACTCGTGAATTTAGATGTGCCGGAGCGCGCACAGGTCATTCGAGTGATCCTGACCGAGCTTCAGCGCATCGCTTCGCACCTGGTGTTTACCGCCAGCCACGCGCTGGATCTGGCGGCGATGTCCGTTTTCCTTTACTGCTTCCGTGAGCGTGAGCACATCCTGGATATTTTTGAACTGTGTTCGGGTGCGCGCATGATGACCTCTTTTTTCCGACCGGGCGGTTTGTGGCGCGACGTCCCAGATGAATTTGAGCCGGCGGTGCGAGATTTTTTAAAGATGATGCCCGATCGGATCGATCAATACGAAGCGCTGCTGACGAACAACCCGCTCTATCTAGATCGCGTTAAGAATATCGGCGTGATCAACACCGAAGAGGCGCTGGCCTGGGGTCTCACCGGACCGAGCCTGCGAGCGACAGGTCTCGCCTGGGATATCCGTGTAGCGAACCCATACAGTGGTTATGACAAATACGATTTCGACATCCCGGTGGGTAAAAACGGTGATACATTCGACCGCTACATCGTACGCATCCGCGAGATGCGCGAGTCGCTCAAGATCATCGAGCAGGCACTCGACGCACTGCCCGAAGGGCCGATACGCAGCGACAACCGGAAATATGTCCCACCGCCGCGATCAGAACTCGGGCACTCCATGGAAGCCGTGATCCACCATTTCAAGTTATGGACAGAGGGCTTTCCGGCGCCTGAAGGCAGCGTCTACGTAGCCACAGAATCACCGCGCGGCGAATTAGGATGCTACCTGGAGGGGGATGGAAGCGCCAAGCCGCTGCGTGTGCACTTCCGGACGCCAAGTTTCGCGGCGCTGCAGGTGCTCCCCAAGCTCTCGGAGGGACACCTCGTCGCGGATATCGTTGCCATCATCAGCAGTTTAGATCCTATTCTGGGAGATTCGGACCGATAGAAGGGCGTGTTCGAAACGCCATATTGAGACCCAGTGGATGAGGAGCGAAAACGTTGCTCGCTGAGAAATATCAACAAGAAATTGATCAGATACTCGAAAAGTACCCTGCGGATAAGAAGCGAGCCGCCGTGCTCCCGCTTTTGTATCTGGCACAGCGGGAGACCGGGGCCATTACGCAGGCGTCTATAGCAGAGATCGCCGAGCTGCTGGAATTGGATGAGACCCAGGTCGGCGGGCTGATCGGTTTCTATACACTGCTGCACGACAAACCTGAAGGCAAGATCCGCATTCAGATTTGTACGGATCTGCCCTGTGCGCTGCGCGGCGCAGACAAGTTCGCCGAGGACCTCTGTGAGAATCTTGGCATCCGTCTTGGCGAGACGACGGAAGATGGGTTTGTGACCGTCGAGGAAGTCATGTGCCTGGCGGCATGCGATCGCGCCCCTATGTTCCAGGTCCAGGAGTCGCAAGGCATTCATTATCACGAAAATCAGACGGTAGAAACGGCCCTGGATGTGATTGAGGAGTATCGGAAGAGGGAAAGTAATGCCTGAATTTATCCTCCTGCGTCATCGCGACATCCCTGACATCGATAACCTGGATGTTTATCTCGAGCATGACGGGTTTAAAGCCTTTGAGACGGTTGTCACCAGCCGGTCACCGCAAGAGGTGATCGACGAGGTCAAGAAATCCGGATTGCGCGGGCGAGGCGGTGCAGGTTTTCCGACCGGCGTGAAGTGGAGCTTTCTCACGCCGGACGTGTTCCCACGCTATGTTGTCGCAAACGCCGATGAATCAGAGCCGGGCACATTCAAAGATCGCGAAATCATGGAGAAGAACCCCTACCAGTTCCTGGAGGGGGTCGCGATCTGCTCGTATGCCGCTCGGGCCAACGTTGCCTATATCTACTGCCGGGGAGAGTTCTGGGATCTGGTCGATGAGCTGCAAAAGCAGATCGACCTGCTGTACGAGCGCAATCTGCTCGGTGAGGGGCTGTTTGGCACCGATTACAGCCTCGACATGTATCTGCATGTCGGCGCGGGAGCTTACATCTGTGGGGAAGAGACCGCGTTGCTCGAATCGTTGGAGGGCAAGCTTGGACAGCCGCGTCTGCGGCCTCCTTTCCCGGCGGCAGAGGGCTTATTCGCTAAGCCTACGGTCGTCAATAATGTTGAGACGCTTGCAAATCTGCCGCCGATCATCAACCGCGGTGCAGATTGGTACAGCTCGATTGGCACAGAAAAGAGCACGGGTCCCAAAGTCTACTGCCTATCAGGGCACGTCGAACATCCGGGTAACTACGAACTACCTCTGGGCACCACATTCAGGGAATTAATTTACGAGCATGGGGGCGGCGTCCCTGGTGGGCACAAAGTAAAGGCGATCATGCCATCCGGCGCATCCTCATCGATGATCCCGGGTACGGATGAAGTGCTGGATACACCCATGGACTACGAGTCGCTGCCCAAAATCGGATCGCAACTGGGATCGGCGTCCGTGATCATCCTTGATGAGACGGTGGATATCGCCTGGGCGACATACAAAACGACCAGGTTCTTCAATCACGAGTCATGTGGCAAGTGCACCCCATGCCGTGAGGGAACCTACTGGATGTATCACATTCTGGACAGGATCCAGCACGGCGAGGCGGAAATCCAGGACATCGAGCTCACCAATCTGGTTGCGCATGGGATTGAGGGCAAATGCTTGTGTGCGCTGGGTGAATTTGCAATTATGCCGGTGATCTCTGGGATCCGGCAGTTCAGGGAAGATTTTGAAGCCCACATCGGGGATGAAAGATGAGTGAATCGTTGGTAACGCTAACAATCGACGGCAACGAGGTCAGCGTACCAGAAGGAACGCTGGTTGTTGATGCCGCCAAAAAGATCGGGATCGACATTCCGGTGTTCTGCTACCATCCGAAGATGGAGCCCGTGGGCATGTGTCGAATGTGCCTGGTTGAAGTTGGCATGCCCAAGCGCGATCGACAGACCGGTGAGGTTGTCAAGGATGGAAACGGGGAAGCGATCATCGAGTTTCGACCGAAATTGGACACCTCTTGCACACTGCCGGTCAGCGAGGGGATGGTCGTTCAGGTTTCGAGTGAAAAGGCGGTCGCAGGGCGACAAAATATCGTCGAGTTTCTGCTCACTTCCCATCCATTAGATTGCCCGATTTGCGATAAGGGCGGCGAGTGTCCGCTGCAAAACCTGACCATGGAGCACGGACCTGGCAAAAGCCGGTTCCTTTACGAAAACAAGATGCACCTGGGCAAGCACGTTCCGCTCGGCGATCTGATCGTCCTTGATCAAGAGCGCTGCATTCAGTGTGCGCGCTGCATTCGCTATCAGGAGCTGCTCGTCGATGATCCCGTGCTCGGTTTCGAAGAGCGCGGTCGCAAGCTCCAGATTGTGACCTACTCTGATCCCGGCTTCGACTCCTACTTCTCAGGCAACACTACCGATATTTGCCCGGTCGGAGCGCTGACCACGAGCGATTTCCGCTTCGGCGCACGACCATGGGAACTGCTCGCGGCGCCATCGATCTGCACGCACTGCCCGGTCGGATGCAACCTGACCTTAAATACGCGCCGCGAGGTTAAAGCCGGCGGCAAGACGGTGATCAAACGCGTGATGCCGAGACAGAACGAAGCAGTGAACGAGATCTGGATCTGCGATAAGGGGCGCTTTGCCCACCATTACGCATCGAGCCCCGATCGATTGAGCCAGCCAATGATCCGCAAGGATGGTGAGTTGGTCCCGGCAAGCTGGGAAGAAGCGCTCAACGCCGCCGCGCAAGGGATCAAGACGGCGGGAAAGAAGGTGCTGGGCGTCGCAGGCGGCCGGGCGGCCAACGAAGACCTTTTCGTACTCAGGAGCATCCTGGACGAACTGGAAGGCGCCGCGGTCCTGCACGACACGATGGGCGGTGGGGAACAAGCCGCACAGTTCAGCCTCGGATCCGGTACCAATTTGAAAGACCTGAGAGATGGCGATGCTGTTCTGGTGATCGCCTCCGATCTTCACGAAGAAGCCCCGATCTGGTGGAAACGCATTTTCGCCGCGACCAAGCGCGGCGCCACACTGATCATCGCTAACGCACGCGATACCCGTCTGGATGAGTATGCAGACCACTCTGTCCGATACGCCTATGGTGATGCAGCTCAGGCGGCAAGGGCGCTGTCCGGGAAGGATAGCGGATCGAAATATGCCGGCGGTGACACCGTAAAGGCGGCTGCCCAGGCGCTCTCTGAAGCCGAAAACTTGATCGTCTTCTTCGGCGGGGAGGGGCTCGATTATGCTGGTTCTGAGGCACTCGCCAGCGCGTGTGCGGAGCTGCTGAAAGCGAGTGGACAGGTTGGTAAGCCAAAAAACGGTTTGGTCGCAGTTTGGTCCAAATGCAATCTGCAGGGCGCCTGGGATCTCGGCTGGCGCGGAGATCCGGCAGGGCTCGCAAAGGGGTTAGATGACGCTGAGGCAGTTATTGTCCTCGCGGCAGATCCTGCCGGTGACGAGTCCCACCTTGCTGAGAAACTTACAGACGACACGTTTGTGGTTGTCCAGGAACTTTTCCTGTCTGATACTGCCCAACTGGCGGACGTGGTTTTCCCGGCACGCTCATTCATCGAGCGGGCGGGAACATTCACGTCCGGTGAGCGCCGCGTGCAGCGTTTCTTGCAGGCGCTTCAACCGCAAGGTGAGACCCGTCCCGATTGGCAGATTTTGACGCAAATAGCTCAGAAACTTGACCTGGAGATCACCTTCACTTCCGAAATCGATGTTTTTGAGCAGATCGTCGCTTCGACGGATGGTTACGGAAATCTGACCTATGAAGCGCTATCGCAAGTGGCTCAGCAATGGCCGCCGGTCGGCGAAGAGGATCTCTATTTCGGCGGAACGGCTTTTAAGAATATCTATGGTCTTGGTGTGCAGGTTGCCCCCGGAGCTGAAAGAGAAGCCGCTTTTGCAGCGGAGTCAAAGGTATCCGGCGAGTTCCCGCAATCTGAGTGGGTGCTGATTCCGGTTAGCGAGCTCTATGACCACGGTCGGATGGTCACTGAATCCGAGGTCCTTCGGCCTCGGTTGGCTGAACGGGTTCTACGAGTGAGCCAAGATAGCATGGAGAAGCTTGGCGTGGAGCCAGGTCAGGATGTTGAAGTGCACTTAAACGGCGATGTCCACGTCATGCCGGTCAAGGTTGAAGGGTCGCTTCCCGATGGCGTCGTGCTGGTCGGACGCAGTCAAGGCGTGCCCGTGAGCGTGCCGGCGGCAGTCGAAATTAAAGCGGTTAGCTAGCGAGGGATTGCATGAGCGTTGCGCTGTTGATTGAATGGGCGATCAAGTCAGTCGTGATTATCCTGATCATCCTGGGTGGTTTCGCCTACCTGACCCTGCTTGAGAGGCGGACGCTGGCACGCATCCAAACGCGTATCGGCCCGAACCGGGCCGGGCCCTGGGGCTTGCTTCAGCCGGTTGCCGATGGGGTCAAATTGATCTTTAAAGAGGAACTGATCCCTCGCGAAGCGGATAAACTGCTCTTTATCCTCGCCCCGGTCATCACGGTGCTTCCGGCATTGATCATCCTGGCGGTGATTCCGCTAGGTCCGGAGGCGAGTCTTTTCGGGCGGAGCATCCGGCTGGATCTGGCTTCAAATGTCAATGTCGGGGTGCTGTACATTCTGGCGGTAGCCTCCATCGCCGTCTACGGGATCGTGATCGCAGGATGGGCATCGGGCAATAAGTACGCGTTGATGGGCGGCATCCGTTCGTCGGCGCAGATGATCAGCTACGAGTTGGCGCTCGCTCTGGCGATTGTCGGGCCGATCATGCTCTCGCAGTCGATGAGCATCGATCAGATCATCGAGGGCCAGCGTGGGCTCTGGTATGCGGTTCTGCAGCCGCTGGGATTCCTGATCTTCTTCATCGCCTCCGTTGCGGAGGTCAACCGGGCGCCGTTTGATATGCCCGAAGCAGAGCAGGAGCTGACCGCGGGCTACCATACCGAATACTCGGGAATGAAATTCGCACTCTTTTTCATGGCAGAATACGGCAAGATGATCGCCGTGAGTTTCATCAGCGCGACGCTGTTCCTGGGCGGTTACCTGGGTCCATTCGTCGACCGTTTCTGGTGGCTTGGGCCGATTTATCTTTTTATCAAAGTGCTGTTTGTGCTCTTCATCATGATCTGGTTCAGGGCGACGCTCCCGCGTTTTCGTTATGACCGGTTGATGGAGTTTGGTTGGAAGATCTTGCTTCCGCTTGCGCTGCTTAATGTGTTGGTATCGGGAGCGATCATTGTGTTGGTGGGAGGCTGAAAATGATGAACCCTTTAGAAATCCTGCGAGGTCTGTGGACCACATTCAAGAGCATGTTCGAGCCCCCGGTGACCTATCAGTATCCGGAGGTCAAACGGCCAGTCAGGCAGCGCTTCAAGGGCCGCCACGAACTGAAGCGCTATGACAATGGTCTCGAGAAATGCATCGGGTGCGCGCTCTGTGCGGCTGCCTGCCCGGCGGATGCGATCTTCGTCGAGGCTTCCGAGAACACAGACGATGAACGCTATTCTCCTGGCGAACGCTATGCCAGCACGTACGAGATCAACATGCTGAGATGCATATTCTGTGGTTACTGCGAGGATGCCTGCCCGACCGAGGCGATCGTTCTTGAACACAACTACGAACTTTCATTCTACGACCGGCGCTCGGCGATTTACGATCGCGAGATGCTTCTGGTACCCGTGCCTCCAGATGGGGAGCCGACACCACAGGTCGTCGAGCCTGGGGTCTACACGCGTTCAATCCCCGAGATGGAGGACCCGGTCTAAGCTGCCGAATTTGAGGATGATGACTACATGACGACGGATCTGGCACTATTTATCGGACTCGCACTTATCGCAGTTGTTTCAGCTGTGAGCATGCTCGCGAGCCGGGATGCGGTCTATTCCGCACTATTCCTGGTGTTGAATTTTCTGACCGTTGCGACCTTCTACCTACTGCTACACGCGGCGTTTATCGCGATGGTGCAGATCACGGTCTATGCAGGCGCCATCATGGTGCTCTTCCTGTTTGTGATCATGCTCCTGGGGACCGAGCGTGAGGATATTGGCGGCAGCATCCGCTGGCAGCTGCCGGTGGCGATCTTGCTGGCCGTAGGTCTGGCGGCAGAGCTGGTTATCGGGCTTTTCCGCAGCGCAGAGGGGGTGACGGGCCAACTTCCGGCGGTACCGGATAGCTTTGGAAGCCCTGCTTCTGTTGGCCGGCTGCTCTTCAGCGAGTACCTGGTCCCATTTGAAGTGATCTCCATCCTGTTGTTGGTCGCGATGGTCGGAACGATTGTGCTGACATTCAAGAAGCGTGAGGGTAGCCGATGAACGTTCCTGCGTCATATCTAGTTGCATTATCCGGGGTGCTTTTCGTGCTCGGTGTTTTGGGCGTGCTGATCCGCAGGAACGCGATCGTTATCTTCATGTCCGTCGAATTGATGCTCAACTCAGCCAACCTGGCATTAATCGCGTTCGCGAGAGCGATGGGCCCCGCAGTGGAAGCGCTGCGCGGGCATGTGCTGGTTTTCTTCGTCATCGCTGTCGCCGCGGCCGAGGTCGCCGTGGGTCTGGCGCTGATCGTGGCGATCTTCCGGACCAAGGAAAGCATCGACATCGACGTTGTTAACACCCTGCGGGGTTAAACCTGCATGCGGAGGGTTTGAATGATTCTTAGTGAAGTGGTGAGCGGTGGCGGATTATTTGCATACGCGCCTTTGATCATTGGGCTGCCTTTGCTGGGCTTGCTGATCAACGTCATGTTCGGCAGACGTTTTGGTGAACGCTTCTCAGCCGGCGTAGCTTCGGGTGCAGTGGCACTGGCGTTCCTCGTCGCGGTCCTACAGTTCCTAGCGCTCCGGATGCACCCGGAAGGCGCGACCGTCCGGATCGCGGATTGGATAACGATCGGCCAGCTGGCTGTGCCATGGTCGCTAAAAGTTGACACCCTGTCAGCGACGATGATGCTCATGGTCACCGGGGTGAGCACGCTGATTCACATCTACGCCGCCGGCTACATGCATGAGGATGTGCGCTTCCAGGGCGATCCTGGCCGTTACACACGCTTCTTCGTCTTCTTCAACCTATTCGTGGCTGCCATGATGGTCCTGGTGACCGCTGACAATTATTTAATGATGTTTGTCGGTTGGGAAGGTGTCGGGCTTTGTTCTTATCTATTGATTGGCTTCTGGTACGAAAAAGGCGAAGACGGCATCGGCAACGCGATAGCGGGCAAGAAAGCTTTCGTGGTCAACCGTATTGGCGACTTTGGTTTTCTCATCGCCATGTTTCTGATCTTTGGCGCCGCAGGCAGCTTACAGTTTGACGCAGTCTTTCATTGGGTCGAATCGCATGGCATGGCCAACATCGGCGTGGTCTCAGCAATTACGCTCTTCTTACTGCTGGGCGCGACGGGTAAATCGGCTCAGCTGCCGCTTTTTGTGTGGCTGCCCGACGCGATGGCTGGTCCGACACCTGTTTCGGCGCTGATTCATGCGGCGACGATGGTTACGGCGGGTATTTACATGATCGCCCGCAGCGGGCCGCTCTTCGACGCCGCACACAGCAGTGCAAACCTGGTGGCGTTCATCGGTGCAGCGACGGCACTGTTTGCAGCGACGATTGCCGTCGGGCAGTTTGACATCAAACGCGTGCTCGCCTACTCAACGATCAGCCAGCTGGGCTTTATGATGGCGGCAGTCGGCATCGGCGCGTACGTCGCCGGCATGTTCCACCTGGTCACGCATGCTTTCTTCAAGGCGCTCTTGTTTCTCTCCTCTGGATCGGTGATCCAGGGTATCGAGCACGGACATCATCATGTTGAGCATGAAGGTGAACAGCACGCTGAGCCATTCGACCCGCAGGATATGCGCAACATGGGTGGACTGCGTGCGCGCATGAAGATCACCTATTGGGTGTATCTGATCGGCGCGCTTGCCCTGGCGGGACTGCCCCCGCTTGCAGGTTTCTTCTCAAAGGACGAGATCCTGGCGGATGCAAGCATGGAGAACACAATTGTCTATGTCTTGCTTGCGGTCGCGGCCGTCTTCACCGCGTTTTACATGGGGCGACAGATCCTGATGGTCTTCTTCGGGAAGGCACGCAGCGCAGCCGCAGAACACGCCCTGGAGAACCCACCGGTCATGACGATCCCATTGATGGTGCTGGCCGGCCTATCGATCATCGGCGGCGCGTTGAATCTGCCGGGCGTGCACGCTCTGACCGATTGGCTCGAACACAGCATCCACACTCACGTGACCGAATTCAACATCCAGGTGGCTGCGATCTCCACGATCCTGGCGCTCGTCGCCATCGCTTTGTCGTGGTTGCTTTACGGGCGAAAGACGATGGAGCAGGGAGAAGCCGATCCGCTGCGCTCGATCCTTGGCCCGGTTTTTGTGGGCATGGAGAACAAATGGTGGGTCGATGAACTGTACGAGGTGCTCTTCATCCAGCCTTATGTGAGGCTGGCAGATTTCCTGGCAGACACAATCGACTGGCGCTTCTGGCACGACTGGTTCCATGACAGCGTGCTGGGCGCGATCTATCAGAACGGGAGCCGCTGGCTGGCGACGGCGTTTGATTTGAACGTGATCGATGCTATCGCCAATGGGCTCGGTACGGTCACGCAGGGAGCTGCTGTTCGTCTGCGCGCACTGCAGACCGGATATGTCCGGAACTATGCATTAGCCGTTCTGGTCGGCGGTCTGCTGGTATTAAGTTACTTTATCTTCGGATAATCAGGCTGAGGATGGATCTATGGACTTTTCGAACGTTTTACTTACCACGGTAACCTTCGCACCGTTGATCGGTGTGCTGGTTATCCTGTTCATCCCCAAAGAGCGCGAGACAGCCATCCGCTGGCTGGCGATGGCGGCTTCGTTGGCGACATTTGCTATCTCGATGGCGCTGCTGGCTCAATTTGATCGCAGCTCGTCCGCGCTGCAAATGGTCGAACGTAGGGCATGGTTCTCGCTTGCCGGTGTGGATATCGAGTATTTCCTGGGCGTCGACGGATTGAGTCTGCTGCTTGTGCTGCTGACTACCTTCCTCACGCCTATCTCGATCCTCTCCACGTGGACCGCAATCGAGGAGCGCGTTAAGGAGTTCATGGTCTTCTTCCTGCTCCTCGAAGTCGGCATGGTCGGCGTCTTCCTGGCGCAGGATCTGTTTATGTTCTACATCTTCTGGGAGTTCACGCTCGTGCCGATGTATTTCCTGATCGGCATCTGGGGCGGCCCGAGGCGCGTCTACGCAGCGATCAAGTTCTTCCTCTACACGATGGCCGGCTCAATTCTGATGCTTCTGGCAATCCTGTGGCTGGGGATCCAGTTCGAATCGTTCGCTGTGCCGGATCTGATCGCAACGGCTAACATCCCCGGGAACATTCAAACGTGGCTCTTCCTGGCGTTTGCTGCCGCGTTTGCGATCAAGGTGCCGATGTGGCCACTGCACTCGTGGCTTCCGGATGCGCACGTCGAAGCGCCCACAGCAGGTTCGGTCATCCTTGCGGGTGTGCTGCTGAAGATGGGCACATATGGTTTTGTGCGCTTCAACATCCCGCTCTTTCCTCAGGCGGCGGTACAGCTTGCGCCCTACATGGCGCTGTTGGCCGTGATCGGCATCCTGTATGGCGCAGCGGTCTCTTATGCCCAAAAGGATGTGAAGAAACTGGTCGCATACTCTTCGGTCAGCCACCTCGGCTTCGTCATTCTGGGGTTGTTTGCCTTGAATCCACAAGGGATTCAAGGTGGCATCCTGCAGATGGTGAACCACGGCTTGAGCACAGGCGCCTTATTTATCATCGTCGGCATGATTTATGAGCGCCGCCATACACGTGACATGGAGGCATTCGGCGGTTTATGGAAGGTCATGCCGATCTACGGCGCGATGACGCTGATCGTCACGCTGTCCTCGATGGGCCTACCGGGATTAAACGGATTCGTTGGCGAATTCACGATCCTGCTGGGCGCGTTCGGGTCCGACGCGATCGGGTCGAGCGTATATGCCGGTTTCGCGGCCGCAGGCGTGATCCTGGCAGCGATCTACATGCTCTTCATGTTCCAGAAACTGTTCCTGGGTCCCGTAGACAAGGAAGAGAACAAGAACCTCAAGGACCTCAATTGGCGCGAAATTGCTACGCTGGTGCCGCTGCTGGTCTTCATTTTCTGGATCGGTCTTTATCCGAAACCGTTCTTCAGCCTGATAGCCCCTTCCGTTGAGAAGCTCGTGTCCGCACTGGGGACAGCGAGCATGGTGGTGCGATAAACGATGCTCATAGACGACCTACTTTCGATCCTGCCGCTGCTGATTGTTGCTGGCTGGGCGACAATTCTGCTCATCGTGGATTTGTTCATCCCGGACGACCGCAAGGGCATCACCGCCAGTCTGGCAGCAGTAGGGCTGCTCGGCGCAGCAGCGGCGAGCATTTTGAACTTCGGTCAGACCAGATCGCTTTTCGGGGGGATGCTGCTGGTCGATGGCTTCTCCGCCTTCCTGCAGATTCTCTTCCTTGGTGCGGGTCTGATCGCCATTGCGCAGGCGTTTGATTACCTGCGCAGGCGCCAAATCGAGCGCGGCGAGTACTACACGCTTCTGATGTTCAGCATCAGCGGCATGATGCTGATGTCGATGGCGGGCGATTTGATCGTGATCTTCATCTCCCTGGAGCTGCTATCGATCCCGTTGTATGTACTCTCGGGGTTTGCCCGCCCACAGCCCATCTCGGAAGAAGCGGCGCTCAAGTATTTCATCCTGGGCGCCTTTGCATCCGGGTTCATGGTCTATGGCATCGCGTTGATCTTTGGCGCGACGGCGACAACTTCGCTAGCAGGCATTTTCAGCGTGCTCGCGGCCGCATCGGTTATGCCTACGCTGGCCATGGTGGGCGGAGCGCTTTTAATGGTAGGGCTTGGGTTTAAAGTCGCAGCCGTGCCTTTCCACATGTGGACGCCGGATGTGTACGTCGGTGCTCCATCATCCGTGACAGCGTTTATGTCCGTCGGGGCGAAAGCCGGCGGCTTTGCAGCGCTGCTGCGTATTCTCATCGCCGCTTTTCCAGCGGCAGCGGCTACATGGGGTCCCGTGACGATGTGGATCGCAGCGTTGACCATGACGTGGGGCAACGTCGCCGCGATCGCACAATCCAACATCAAGCGCATGCTGGCGTATTCGAGCATCGCTCACGCCGGCTACATCTTTATGGCTGTGCCGGCTGCGGCAGTCCCGGAAGTAGCTGCGGAGGCTGTGCGCGGCGCGGTTTTCTACCTGATGGCATACGCTATCACCAATCTCGGTGCCTGGGGCGTCGTGTTGGCGATGGAGAAGGCCGAGGGGACAGGGTTGGAAATCGATGATTACGCCGGCTTGGGGAAGCGGCGCCCAATCCTTGCCGCTGCGATGGCTTTGTTCATGCTATCGTTTACTGGAGTTCCACCGACGGTTGGGTTTATCGGCAAGTTCTATCTCTTCCGGGCGGCGATCGATGCCAACCTGATCTGGCTGGCGCTTGTCGGCGTGATCACGTCGCTGATCTCCGCATACTATTACCTGCGGGTCGTTGTCGTGATGTACATGCGCCCGGGGGAGCCCGAAACACAGACCGAACCGCTGCTCAACTCAACCGTATGGCTGGCGGCGCTCGGGACGTTCATCTTAGGCGTGCTGCCCGCGCCGCTGCTGGCGCTGGCTCGCATGGCAGACTTCATCAATCTGTAACATCTAAGCAAGATTTTTTATGAGCATCCCACCGTTGCATGTGTGGGATGTTTTTTCATTACGCCCGGCCTGCGTTAGAGAAGCAGGAAGGCTCGATTAGGACCAACCGCATACTAGAATTTCGCAAGGACCTTCCGCTATAGTTAACCACCGGATGGAGTCGGGAGGTGCATTTCTATGACGCAAAAGAGGGCACATGTACTCGTAAGCGGTCGTGTTCAGGGGGTCAGTTTCCGCTATTACACAGTTCAAGAAGCCGAATCAGTTGGTGTCGATGGCTGGGTACGGAATCTCTGGGACGGGCGCGTGGAAGCGGTTTTCGAGGGTGAGGAGGACGCCATTCAACATATGGTCGATTGGGTTCATCACGGGCCATCCAGCGCGCAGGTTAATGGCTGCGATGTAGGGTGGGAGGACCCGGTAGGCGAGTTTGATAGCTTCCGCGTGCGCATGACAGCGAGCGCGTAAGGGTAAAGCGATGCCCCCAGAGATCCAATCCTATCGTTTCGGGAACATAAATATTGACGGTGAGAACTACAAGAAGGACGTGATCATCTTTCCTGATCGCGTCCGTTCGGATTGGTGGCGTGAGCGTGGTCATAAGCTCGCCCCGGAGGATTTACGGGAGGTTTTCTTGAATGATGCGGACGTGCTTATCGTGGGTCAAGGGGCCTACAGCCGCATGCGAGTGCCAGAGGACACGCGCGAACGCATCGAAGATGAAGGCTTTGAGCTGCATGTCATGGGCACGAAGGATGCGGTAGAAATGTATAATCAGCGCCGTGATCTGGAACGAGTGGTTGCCGCCCTGCACCTCACTTGCTGAATCCGATCAGACAGAATATCGAGAGAAAATAGAATAGGAGAATCGATTGGGTCAACACGAGGATGGTCGTGTCCCTGGCGGTGTGCTGTGGGATATGGATGGTGTCATCGCCGACACAAGCGAACTGCATTTTGAGAGCTGGCGGGATGTGCTGCCAGATTATGGCCTTCGAATGACGGAGCAGGCTCACAAGCAGACGTTCGGTATGAACAACAAGAAGATCCTGACGGTTTTGATGGGTGAAGAACCCGAACCAGAATTGCTAAACGAGATCAGTGAGAGGAAAGAGCAAGCCTTCAGGGAGATTGCACGCGATAAAGTGGAGCCGATGGAGGGCGTGCTTGATTGGCTGGAGCGATTCAGAGATTGGGGTTATCGTCAGGCGATTGCCTCATCGGCGCCGCTGGAGAATATCGAGACGCTTGTGGAGAGCATGAATTTGGGGAAATATTTCCAGGCGTTGGTATCGGGCTTTTCGCTGCCTGCGAAGCCAGACCCGGCGGTCTACCTGGAGGCGGCGGAGCGCATAAGCGTGCCGGCTGAGAACTGCATCGTGATTGAGGATGCGGTTGTCGGTGTGGAGGGTGCATTGAACGCGGGCATGGCTGCGATAGGTGTGACGACAACACATGATGCCGAATCACTGGTAGAAGCCGATATCGTTGTTAAGAGCTTGGATGCGCTCGATGAGCAGTCTGTCAGAGGGCTCTTGGCGATTTGACGTTTTGTAGCAAAAACAAACTATATTGGGTTTAGTCATGGCAGCGCACGGCTTCGCCGGGCGCTGCGTGGTATAGGTAAGGACACGGCAGCGCTGTGCTCAAACGAAGCGAGGAATGACAGAATCAGGCATGGGTATCCATGATCATGGCACCCAGGTACACAGGCGCAGGAAAAACAACATTGTAGCCGCAGGCTACAGCCTGCGCGGGGACGGATCGACTATACGGGTCGACGATTGGAACAACCGGGCTCTTGTTTCGCTCAAGCACGGGCTTCAGCCCGTGGCTACATTGATTCTGGCAACCGATCCAACATCGAGAAGTGGTGTGAGTAGAGCACAATGGGTACATCACTGAGGAGAGGATCTAGTCGTCGAATTCTTCCTCCTCATCCTCCTCTTCTTCATCTTGTTCGTCATCGTCGCTACCATCATCGTCAGAATCAAGATCGTCAGTTTCGTCATCGCTATCACCGGGATCGTTATCGGACAAATCTCCGTCATCGTCGGGGTCGTCTGATCCATCCGACTCTTCTGTATCCGAGTCGCTCTCGTCATCCCTTTCATCTATATCGAACGCCCAGAGGGTGTCATCGCGCAGTTCGGCTCTGACCCTGACCGTATCACCGATTTCGATGTCCTCGTCGATATTTGTGTTCGTTTCGATGCGTATCAGGCGTCCGTCCACGATCCAAGTGTTTGAGCCCATAGATTCGACGATGCCGGTGAATTCGACCTGCTCCCCACCGGGGTCAGGGGTGAGTCGTAGCGCCTGCTCATCCTGCTCTCCATCTTCCAGGCGCACCTCGATCAGGCTGAGGGAGTAATCATCCGCTACGGCTACAAGTGCGATCACGAAGTCACCGATCGAGATTTCATCCTTGATGTCGCTTTCTCTAATAAGCGCCACGATGTGTCCATCGATTTCCCAATGATCGGCACCGATTTGATCCACTCTACCAACCAAGGTCATCAAACGTTTGTGCAGCTCGAAAGCCAACAAGTATCCTTCCGGTCGAGTTTCGCCTTCGACCTCGATCTCATCATCCACCTGGATGTCACCAATAATATGGGTATCTTCGTTGATGAGCACCCGGACGTCATCGACAATCCATGTTGTTGCACCGATCTGTGCGACGCGCCCTTCAAATGAGACAAGCGCAACGCGTCCCTGCTGCAGCAGGAATCCGACTTCTTCGGAACGTCGCTCTTCGAAAGACTCTTCAAGTATCTCTCGTTCCGAATCATCTCTCGTCAAGCCCAGACGCAGATTCTCTGCCGAGCGTTTGACAGGGTAAAGAAAATCACCGGGAAGTGATCCGGCGGAAGCAGAAAGCAAACCATAGCTGCTCACAAGAATAAGCAGCGCGGCCGCCACGCCCACGGCGTAGCGGGGGAACCATCCGAAGAATCCGGATCTTTGCGTAGAACCGCGAACCTGCGCTGCTTTGGCGAGCATCCTGGTCCGGCTGCGGTTGATCGCCTTCACCGAGGGATCCTGAACTCGCTCTGCCGATGTCCGCAACGCTAAATTGAGCAGCGGTTCCAGTTCGTCACGTGCCTGCGGGTGTCTATCCAGGACTTCCTGCAGGCTTTTGCCCGCTTGCAATTCGGCGAGGCAATTCTCTAAGAGGTCATTTGTCTGCGCGTTCATTCATCCACCCCGAGTTCTCTGCGAAGTGAGCGAATGGCGCGATACTGTAAAGCCTTCACGGCGTTCTCATTCTTGCTCATCACCATGGAAGTTTCTTCGATGCTCAATTCACTGCCAAAGCGGAGTGCAATGACATGTTGCTGTTCCTCCGTCAATTCATTAATCGCTGCGCTGAGGTAATCCTGTTGGTCGACTCGATTGATGGCTTCTGCAGTTTGACTGGAATGGGTATCGAGCGCTGCTTCCACCTGGATTTCTCTATCTAGGTAGGATTGTCGGAAGTAGTCGTTGACGAGATTGGCTGTTGTGCCGAACAGCCAGCCGCGGATCGAGCTGTTAGGGCCATTATTGCTGTGTACAGCCTCGATCAAACGAAGGAAAACCTCGCTGGCGATATCCTCCGCAAGCGTCGCATCAGATACACGGTATTGAGCGTATCGGAAGAGTTCGGTGAAATAGGTTTGATGAATTTCTGAGAGGACCTGCGGATCAAGCTCCCGCAGGTCCTTCAGTTTTTCAGTTTTTTGACTCAAGGATCTGCTCGCCTGCAGTTCATCCGTTATCGCCCGGAGTGCTGCTGAGATATCTTCCCGGTTGTCTGAGCATGAACCCCAAGGAACTGAAGGAAGTTGATGGTCAAACGTTGCGGCAATCGTACCACAGGCCAGCATAAGCTCAATCAGACCTAACAGTGCTAATCTTCATCGCTTTCGTCTTCATCGTCGTCGTAGTCATCGTCGTCATCGTCGTCATTTTCGTCATCTTCGTCATCGTCATCTTCGTCATCCATGTCGTCATCGAAGTCATCGAGATCATCGAGATCATCATCCATATCTTCAAGTTCGATCTCCCGCACGACATTTTGCCCGTCATCGTCGAGGAAATAGATCTCGACAAAATCGCCCACGGAGATCTCATCTTCGAATTCGGTGAAGCCAGCGAAGTAGAAGGTAACGCCATCGACGACAACGGTCTCCTCGTCGATGCTCTCCACGAAGCCTTCGATCTTCAAGTCGTCATCATTGTCCATATCATCTTCATCGAGGTCATCCTCTTCGGCCGGTTCAATTTCGCGTGCGACCAGGCCTTCTCCGTCGACAAATGAAGCGTGGACCTTTACGAGCATCCCATCGACGATCGTCCCTTTGACTTCGGTCTGAGCGATGACCACGACTTCCCGGCCGCCAATCATCCACGATGGATCGCTCATGCTCTCGACTGTTCCGACGAACTCGATCTCGTGCCCGTTCTGCTCTAACTCTGTCAAGTCATCGTCATATGAATCATCTTCGGACTCACCGTCGTCTTGATCTTCGGCGGGCTCAATTTCTCGGGCGAGCACATCCCCGCCTTCGCCGAGGAAGGCATGCACTTTGGCACTATCGCCAACTTCCAGCGCTCCCTTGATTTCTGTTTGCGGGGTGACAAAGAAATCCTGACCGGCGATTGTCCATGCGCTGTCTGAGATCATCGAAACTACGCCGGTGACCTCGATCTCGTCGATCGATACAGAAGTGCCTTCGCTGGTAACTTCCATCTCGACGGATTCGAGCCCCTCTAAATCCGCAGGGAGGTTGGCGGGTATTTCACCCTCAGCGCAAGCGCTCAACGTAAATGCCAATGCAATCAGCATGGCGATCATCCAAAAACGGGTTTTCATCTTGATACGGCCTCCTTCTAGTACTTTTTAGATGGTTTACATCTTGTATGTCGGTTGAGGCAGGCAAAAAGTTACGGGGTGAACCGGGAATAGGAGTGAAGTACTAGGTTCAGGGAATGGGGATTAGGCATTGGTGAATCATTGATCAAGAGTCGGTCACTCAGTCATCTGGGTGTCATTGCGAGGTGCCATAGGCACCGTGGCAATCCCCATAGTCTTTGCAAGGGATCGCTTCGTAGCTAGCGCTCCTTACAATGACAGATGCTGTGAAGAAACGGACCCATTTGTTCGCCCGCCCTCCACGACAGAAGGGTCACGGCGCCGCCGTGCCCGATAGTTTTGTCATTTCGAGCGCAGCGAAGGATCCTCCCAATCGGTTCATCCGGAAACAACGTTAACTGGCCTCGTGGTGATCAGTACAGGACCAGCACCATCATTCAGGTTACGATCCTTCGGGAGGATTCCTCTGCCTCCGACCTCGGAATGATGGATTAAGGCAAGGGATTAGTATTCAGGGTTAAGCGATTAAACACTCCGGCACCCGGGCACCCAGCAATACAATGCTGTAACCGCAGGCTACAGCCTGCGCGGG
>CBFDDM010000055.1:0-21600 GCA_965603565.1 uncultured Anaerolineales bacterium
CGCTTCCATCTGCGGCACAGCTTGTTCCAGTTCAGTCTCGCGCGGATGGTACGATGACAGCAGCAGACGAGCCCCGCTTAGATGTTCTACCATCTCGCTTTCAACAGAGCGCAGATGGATATCTTTCAGCGAGCGCGAGAGCAGATTAGTCAATCCCGATGATGCTTCGAGTTTCAGCTCGAGGCCCATAGAACCTCGGCCGGGATTTAATTCAGCCACGATGACCTCGAAGCCTTCATCCTGCAAAATGATGCCGGTATTTAGTGCCAGCGTTGTCGTTCCGATACCGCTGCGTGAGCCCAGGAAAGTAACGGTCTGTGCTTTGGCCTCGGGAGCTGAACGCGCTTGGGCGGAGCGTTGCAGAACGGCTTTAACGTGCGCGGTGAGTTCGGCCGGGTGTGTGGGCTTGGTAAGGTAATCATCCACGCCCGCCTCGAAACCAGCGACTTTGTCGTCGACCATCGTTTTAGCCGTGAACATGATGATCGGGATGTGTGCCAGCGCAGGATCGGAGCGCAGCTTTTTTGTAACCTCATAACCATCAAGGTCAGGCATCATGACGTCCAGCAGGATCAAATCGGGCTTGATCTCGACAGCTTTCTGGAGCCCGATGGTTCCATTGCTGGCGACCGCGATCTCATACCCCTGCCGTTCAAGCATCAAGCCGACAAGCTTCAGGGTGTCGACATCATCATCGATAATCAGGACTTTATCAGCCATAGAAGGCGCTCCAGGGGGGAGTTTTCTTAGTTAAGGCAGTTTAACATAAAGAGGGATGAGGTACAAGAATATCAAGTTGTGGCAGACGGGGGCGGTGCTATAATGCGCCACATGCCATCTAATCACATCACTTGTGAGGGCAGGTGACGCTCGAATTGTGGGGTTTCCAGGGAGGCCCATCGCTCCGGCTGCCACTGCATACGGCAGGCTACGTTCTGCTCGTATTGGAGCTTCTCGTTGGAGTCGGGCTTATATGGTTTACTGGCGGCCTGCGGCGTGCCCGAGCTAGATTGGAATGGATATTCAGGCAGCCAGCCTTCGTCCTGCTCCTGCTGGCTGCGCCGCTCGCTTCCCGGCTTTTTATCGTTGAATTTGCTCCACCGGCTTCGTTGGTGTCACCGGGGCTACCTGCATCGGTAGAGGGGGCCTCATTCGCCATCTTCGGTGCGCTGCCATGGATCCTGGCTGCAGGCATGTTTGGCGAACTCCCCGCAATGCTTATCGCCTTTGTGGGGGGAATGATGACCGCTGCCTGGGGTACGCACAGCCTGCTCACGCCACTGCACTACGTCATGCAAGCCGGGATCATCGCCTGGTTGATGCGGCAGAATTACGCCGAACTACCCGCACGAGCCGCGCGTATCCCCTTCATAAGCGGTCTAGCGGGTGGGCTTATTTACGGGTTGCTGCGTACGTTCGAGCGATTTGCGTCTAGCGGTGGCGGATTCTACGATAGTCTGGATTTCGCTTTTTCATTAATGGGAGCGACATTGCTGGCGGCTGTATTGCACAGCGGACTGGCCGGCACATTTGCCACATGGTTGAAATCTTCCGGTCGTGTTCCCTGGTTCGAGCCGCAGCACATCGTCGTTGGACCTTACAATCGTTCGCTTGCCTCCAGGCTGCTCTCACTTTTCCTGGTTTTAGGTCTGCTCTCGAGCGGAGTTTTGCTTTATGGAGATTGGCTTCTGGCGCAGCGGTCAGCCCGCGATTTGCTTGAAGGGCAGATGGTCAAGATGGGCGAGCAAATGGGGGGAGCAATACCGTTTTTCGTGCAGACCGGACGATCAATCGAAGCACAACTCGCTGAATCATACGCACCGCAGCTCAGCGAAGGTGGGCTTTCAGAGGAACGTCTGCAGTCTACCGTTCGAAGCTACGCCTTCTTCCAATCGTTAGCCATCTACGATGATCAGCTTGAAACTGTGGCGAGATATCCATCGGATGAGATCGTTGGCGAGGGCACACCGTTTGAACTGGGCGCGGCGCTTGATGCTGTGCTGCTTGGGCTGCCGCAGGAAGTAATCCTGCGGCCGGCACATGAAGCAGGCGCGGCAAGGCTCGCCTTCCTGGCCCCAGTGAGGTTGTCCGACACCAGCGAACCAATCGGTGCGATCGTTGCGGTGACAGAACTGGATGCCAATCCGTATTTGCTCCCTGTCGTTGATCTGATTAAAGCGATGTCCCCGGGACAGGCCTTCATCGTCGATGCACAAGGCACCATCTTGCTGCACACCAATCCCGCTCGTGTGCTTCAGGAATTTGATACCGAAACGGCCGTTGTGAATGAAGTCGTCACGGATACGGCGCCGGATGGCACCCGGAGGATGCTATACACGCACAGCATTGAGGGCTATCCGTGGCAGATTGTCATCATCACCCCGCAGAGTGAAATTCAGAAGGTTGCGCTGCGTATCGCAGCCAATCTATTCGGCGTGCTCACCTTGGTAGGTGCGGTCGTGATCCTGGCGACGTACTTCATCAGCCGTAGGCTCACGCGTCCGCTGCGCATGATGGCCGTCGTCGCCCAATCGATTGCGCGCGGCAACCTTGATCAACCGATTCTCGACGAAGGCGAGGATGAGATTGGACAGCTAGCGCTTTCTTTTGAGCGCATGCGCCGTCGATTGAAGGCCAGGTTGGATGAAATGGGCCTGTTGATGAACGCCAGCCAGGAGGTTACACGCAGTTTTGATCTGACCAAATCGATGCCTCCGATTCTAGAAGGGATCCGGGAACTCACGCACGCAGATCTGGTCCGATTGGCATTGGAACATCCGGAGACGTTCGAGGGCCGGTTGGAGGTCTTCTCCGCTGGGAGCGATCCTGGAAACTGGAGGGCTCTCGATGCCCAGGTGCTCGCTCTCACAAGAGATAAGGGCCGATTCACGCTTGAAAACCCCGGACGTGCCAGAGCGGTCTTAAAGATCGAAGCCCTGTCGGCTCCGCTCGAAGCATTGAGTTCGGTGCCATTGCAGAACGAGGACGTTTTTGTTGGCGCGCTCTGGCTGGGCTACCGGCGATCTCACGTCTTCACACCCGATGAACTAAGACTGCTCTCGATCCTTTCTGCCCAGCTCGGCGTGGCCGTATCAAACACGCGTCTCTTCCAGCGAGCTGAGCAGGAGCGGCTGCGATTGACCGCCGTTCTGGAAGCGACGCCGGATGCCGTGATCCTTGTTGATCAGCGTGACCGCGTTTCACTTGCCAACCCGGCAAGCGAGATTGTTCTAGCAATGGAGCCAGATGAAGCGCTCGGGATGCCCATTGAAGAAGCGGTCAAACCGCAAAGCCTGCTTTCACTCTTGATCGAACCTGGCTCGGAGACGCGCTCGAGCGAAATCGCGCTGCCGAACGGTCAGGTTTTATATGCCTCGGTATCCGATATTCCCGCTGAGGAGGAGGGCGCCTCCGGTCGTGTCTGCGTCCTCTGGGACATCACCCACTATAAAAAGCTCGATACGCTTAAATCTGAATTTGTCTCTACGGTCAGCCATGACCTGCGGGCGCCGCTCACCCTCATGCGCGGCTATGCAACGATGCTGACGATGGTCGGCGCAATGAACGAGCAGCAGAAAGAGTTTGTCAGCAAAATCCTCACTTCTGCGGATCAAATGGGCGAACTCATCGAGAACCTGCTCGATCTGGGTCGCCTGGAGGCAGGCATCCGCCTCGATCTCGACTCCGTGCCAATTGGAGATGTGATCCAATCGGTTGTTGAGGCATATCGCCCGCAGGCGGTAAACAAGCAAATTGAGTTGGATGTGGAGCTTTCTGAAGAGATGGAGCCGCTGGAAGTGGATACCACTTTGATCAGACAGTCGATCGCTAATCTTGTGGATAACGCGCTCAAGTACACTCCAGCAAATGGGGAAGTCTCAATCACGGCTTTCCAGCGCAACGAGCGGCAGATTGTCCAGGTCGGTGACAGTGGTGTAGGCATCGCTCCGACGGATCAAGCGCGTTTGTTTGAGAAATTTTACCGCGCGCGTGGGCGCGCCACCTTGAATGTCAAGGGTTCTGGATTGGGTCTGGCTATTGTTAAGTCGATCATGCAGCTCCATGGAGGCAAGGTCAGCGTAGAAAGTAAACTTGGTGAGGGCAGTGTGTTCACGCTTGAGTTCCCGATTCATCCCGAGGAAATCGTCGAGCCCGAAGCGATTGAGGGCTAGCGAGCGCATTGCTTATTGACGCAGGCGGTTCGATTTTGCTATAATTCTGCCAACAATAGCATAGCATGCCGAAAGATCAGGAGGAGTAGATCACCCGGCGCTGAAAGAGAAAGCAGGGCCATTGGCTGAGAGCCCGCTGCAGCAAAAAGGGATCGAAAGTCGCCTGACAGGCACGCCGAAGAAACCGGAATCACGGGAGTAGACCGGCGCGGGTGAGCCCGATACAGCGAAGCCCAGATGATGGTCTGGGTGGCGAGAGTGCAGGTCAGTAATGGGCTGCATATTGAGGTGGTACCGCGGAGGGTGAACCTTCGTCCTCAGGGACGAAGGCTTTTTATTTTAAATCGATATTATCGAAATTCGTTGAAGGAGAAGACGACGATGAGTGAGTACTCACTGCCCAAGATCTATAACTATACCTCGGTGGAGGAAAGGCTTTATCAATGGTGGGAAGAGAAAGGGTATTTTAGGCCCGAGATCGTCCCCGGTGAACAGCCTTATGTGATCTCTATGCCTCCACCCAACGTTACCGGTGAACTTCATCTTGGGCACGCGATGTTCGTGTCGCTCGAGGACATGATGATCCGCCACGCTCGTATGCAAGGCCGCCCGACACTCTGGCTGCCGGGGACTGATCACGCTGGTATCGCCACGCAGCTGCAGGTCGAAAAGTACCTGCTGCGAACGGAAGAGGTCACTCGTGAGGAGATCGGACGCGAAGCCTTCATCGAGAAAACATGGGAGTGGAAAGAGAAGTATGGCGGCATCATCCTCAATCAGTTGCGTCGTCTTGGGGCTTCGTGCGATTGGTCACGCACTCGCTTTACGCTTGATGCGGGTCTCTCAGAGGCGGTGAGGGAGGCCTTCGTCCAGCTTTATGACAAGGGATTAATTTATCGCGGTTCTTATCTGATCAACTGGTCACCTGGGTTGAAGACGGCGGTCAGCGATCTGGAAGTCGAGTATCACATGGAGCAGGGCACGCTCTATTACTTCAACTACCCGATCGACGGCTCTCAAGAAGCGATCCCGGTGGCGACAACGCGTCCTGAGACGATCCTGGGCGATACCGCCGTCGCCGTGCACCCCGCAGATGAACGCTTCAAGCATCTCGTGGGTGAAACGGCGCTCGTGCCGATGCTTGACCGGCCGATACCGGTCATCGCCGATGATTATGTCGATCTGGAATTTGGCACCGGTGCGCTGAAGATCACGCCCGGTCATGACCCCGCCGACTACGAAATCGGCAGACGTCATGATCTCGAGATCATAAACGTTCTGAACCAGGATGCGAGCATGAACGAAGCCGCCGGCCCGTATGAAGGTCTGGATCGCTTTGAATGTCGGAAAAAACTCTGGGCGGATATGTACGAAGCCGGGCTGACGATCAAGACCGAGCCCTATACCATGCAGGTGCCGCGCAGTCAGCGGGGTGGGGAGATCATCGAGCCAATGATCTCCACCCAGTGGTTTGTAAAGATGGAACCGCTGGCAGCGCCAGCGCTTGAGGCGGTTCGCGATGGAAGAATCGAGATCGTTCCAGAGCGATTTGATAAGGTCTACTTCAACTGGCTTGAGAATATCCGCGATTGGTGCATCTCAAGACAGCTGTGGTGGGGCCACCGCATACCGGCATGGCACTGCCAGGATTGTGGTGAGATCACGGTGCAGCGAGAAGATCCGGACAAGTGCGCCCACTGTGGCTCGACCACGATCGAGCAAGACCCGGATGTGCTGGATACCTGGTTCTCGTCGGGACTGTGGCCTTTCTCGACACTGGGCTGGCCGGAGCAAACCGAAGATCTGGAATACTTCTACCCCACAACGATGATGGAAACAGGGTACGACATCCTTTTCTTCTGGGTCGCCCGCATGATCATGATGGGGCTCGAGTTCACCGATCAGGTGCCCTTTGAAACCGTCTACCTGCACGGGCTCGTGCGCGTGTCCAAGGGCGAAAAGATGAGCAAGTCGGCGGGAAATGTGGTCGACCCGTTAAAGTTCATGGAAGACTACGGAACCGACGCGCTCAGATTCACGCTCCTGACCGGTTCGACTCCCGGGCAGGATACACAACTCAATATGGATCGCCTCGAGGCGAACCGCAACTTCGCTAATAAACTGTGGAACGCAGGCAGGTTGATCCTGAGCAATATCGAGCGGGCGCCCGAGAAACCCACTGACGATCCGGGGCTGACTCTTGCGGATCGATGGATCCTTGCTCGCCTGGATGAACTCATTCAAGATGTGGACCGGCTGTTCGGCGCGCATCAGTACAGCGAAGCGGGACGCCAGATTTATGATTTTTTCTGGTTCGAGTTCGCTGATTGGTATCTTGAAATAGCAAAATTGCAGATGGCTGAGGGGAAACCGACAGCATGGCGCACAGCATACAATCTTGTATTGGTCTTCGACAGCTGCCTGCGCATGCTGCATCCGTTCATGCCATTCGTGACCGAAGAACTCTGGGGCCATTTAAAGGATGCGTGTAGCCATCGTGATGTCGGTCTTGGTCCAGAATCGGGGTGGGAAGAGGCGCTGATCATCGCCTCCTGGCCAGAGCGACTCAACTTGGAGTTCGTGCAGGAGGATCCTATCGGGACCTTCGTGCCGGTCATGGACATCGTCACTTCCATCCGGAACATACGCACTGAGCGAAAGGTTGAACCAGGCCGCAAAATTGCAGCGTACTTCGATGCTGGAACGACTGCGCAGACGCTTGAGCAAACGCGTGAAATCATCTCGTCATTGGCCGGGATTGATCCCGATCAACTTTTCATCGAACAAGAGCTTAAGGAGAAGCCGTCTGATTCGATCCCGATCGTCATTGAGGGGATTGAGATTTTTCTTCCGCTCCAGGATATGCTCGATGTCGAGCAAGAGGTAGAGCGGCTGCAAGGTCAACTCGAGGAAGTGCAGGGACAGATTGACCGACTGGAACAACTGCTCTCAGGACCTTTTGCGCAACGAGCTCCGGATGAGGTCGTCAACAAGGAACGCGAGAAGCTCGACACCTATGAAGGAACTGCACAAAAGCTGAAGGATCAGTTGGGAGCGTTGCGCGGATAGCGATCTAAGGGTGGTTCACCTCGTCCCAGACGATAAACGGGTTCAGGGGTGATAATGAAGGATAAACATTGAACCCTGGCACAACTCCTCGTTATGGATTGCCGCTTCACCTGGCCATTCCCGGGTTGTTTGTGATTCTCGGCTTTGAACTACTGATACTTCTTGGATTGATTGAATTCGAGATCGGGACCCAGGTGCTGCTCACCGCGGCATTGCTCCTGCTGCCCTGGATTGCGGTTTTGATTTCGCGCGCTGATCCTGGTTCTTTAGGGTACAGGCGGGAGAACGTTTTTCTGCATTTTGGGTGGGGGATGGTCGCCGGCGGTGTCTGGCGTGTAATGAGCGTACTGCTAAATTACTCGCATCTCGATCTGCGCGGACTGACAGGGACATCGCTTGATCTGCTAACGTCGATAATCTGGGTACCTTTTGTCGAGGAGACCTTCTTCAGGGGATATATCGGTCGATCGCTCAGCCAGGCCTGGGGTCCTGCTGCCGGGATCTTCGTTCAGGCGATCGTGTTCACGCTGCTGCCGTCCCACACCGGGCAGGGTGGGTGGAGCATGATCAGTATATTTGTTTTTGGTCTCCTTTCAGGCTGGTTGATGGAAACTAGGCGTTCGGTCTGGGCACCCTGGGGCGCGCATGCCTTCGCAAATGTGCTTCCTTTGATCGTTCTAGCGATATATTAAGAAATATTTTGAAGATGTATGTCAGGCGAAATCTGGCCTTCTCGCTGTGATATACTCGCGCCTCTGGAGGTTGGATGAGACGCAATGGTTTTGATATTCAGCGCTGGGTTTCCATACTTCTGCTGCTTGCAGCTGTAGCGCTATTCTTCGTCGAGTTAGTCGCTTATTCAAGGGATCGCACCCGGCTGCCTGACCAGCTGACCATCGCTGACATCCCGGTAGGCGGAGCCACACCTTCAGAAGCGATGGAACGCCTGCTCCAGTCCTATAGCACGCCAATTGAGCTCTCCTATGATGACGCCTCGATGCAGCTGCTTCCATCCAACGTCGGCTTCGGCCTGGACACTGACGTCATGCTGGCAGCGGCTGAGCGTGAACGAACAGAAAAGCCATTCTGGGAAGGTTTCTGGGATTTTCTGTGGAAACGCCCGGGCGATCCAGCCTCTGTTCCTCTCCAGGCTGAATTCTCCAACTCACAATTAGTGAGTTACCTTGAGGACATCGCTGCTCGTTACGATCAACCGCCCATTCCGCCTGAACCTATTCCGGGCACGACGCGCTTCACCTCTGGTGAGCCAGGTCGCGTGCTTGACGTTGCCCGTGCACAGAGTATCGTAGGCTCAGCGCTCCTTTCTGCACGTGATCGTACTGCGAACCTCCCGGTGGTCGATTCCGGCGCTCCAAAGCCGTCTCTTGGAAATCTAGAAATATTACTCAAGCAAAACATCGAAGTAGCAGACTTTGATGGTCTCGTCGACCTTTATCTTCGTGATTTGCGCACGGGTGGTACGATCCACTTTGCAGTTCTCGACGGCCAGGAAATCAGCACGAATCCTGACATCGCATTTTCGGCCGCCTCGATCATAAAGATCAGTATTATGACAACCTTTTTCCGGTACGAGGAGCAGCCTCTCGATCCCGAGTCCGAGAGATGGGTGACGGAAATGATCACCGAATCCGGGAATGACCCCTCCGACTGGTTGATGCAGCGCATCGATGAAGTGCGTGGTCCGCTGGTGGTGAGTGAAACGATGCAGGAACTAGGTCTGGACAATACATTTATCGGGGGATATTACTACCCGCAGGCGCCGCTGCTCCAAACCTACCGCACGGAAGCGAACAGCCGTGTAGATATCGACACGGGTCCTGACCGCTATACGCAGACCACCCCTTCGGAGATAGGTACCCTGCTCGGCGATATCTATGCTTGTGCAAATGGCGGAGGAGGGGCGATGATCGCCGCTTTTCCTGAAGAGATCACACCGCAAGAATGCGATTTGATGCTCGAGCTGCTTTCCGAGAATGTGCTCGGTTCCTTGATTAAAGGCGGTGTTCCAGACGGAACCCGCGTGGCTCATAAGCACGGTTGGCGCAGTTCTCCACTGGATATGATCGGCGATGCAGGCATCGTCTTTTCTCCGGGAGGCGATTACATAATCTCGCTGTTTTTCTGGGATGACCAGGAGATGGTCTGGGAACCGACCTCGCGTTTGATCGCCGACCTTTCAAGGGCTGCCTACAACTACTTCAACCCGCCAAGCGGGTAATCTCCCACGTAACCATTCATTGATGGAATTGCTGCCCCCAGATTTGCGGGGATCGCTTTGCATTTGTCTGCGTCCTGGTTTGGCGGTTTAATATATGCGAAGCGTGTCCGTGTTTATGGATAGGACTTCTCCGAAATAGGATATTTGTTCTTTCGGCTTATGACGGTCTGCACTTTGGTATCCACCGCATTTAGGTTTATCTTTATTGCTGAGAATTGGCTGATCCAGGAGGATAGATGGCGACAGGCTATATCGTGGTAAATGAAGATTTATGCAAAGGGTGTGAGCTTTGCACAACCGTGTGCCCGAAGGATCTGATATCGATGGCACAGGATCGCTTTACCCCAAAAGGCTATCATCCCGCTGAGCTCGTCGATCCGGATCGTGAATGCACCGGCTGTGGAATATGCGCCGTGATTTGCCCGGACGCGGCGATTACCGTCTACCGATTTGTGCCAGCCGAGAAGGCAGCAGTATCTTGATGGAGGTGTCTTGTGCCTAAAGAGCTCCTCAAGGGAAACATCGCGTTCGCGGAAGCGGCGATCCGGGCGGGATGTGAAGCCTATTTTGGTTACCCAATAACACCCCAGACCGAAGCACTGGAGCACATGTCCAAACGCATGCCCGAACTAGGGCGTGTTTTCTTGCAGGCAGAAAGCGAAGTGGCTGCGATAAATATGGTCTACGGCGCGGCCTGCGCTGGCGTGCGCGTGATGACCTCCTCATCCAGCCCAGGAGTCAGCCTGATGATGGAAGGTTTGTCATACATTGCTGGCTCAGAGGTGCCGGTCGTGTTGGTCAACGTTATGCGGGGCGGACCCGGTTTGGGCAACATTGCTCCATCCCAGGGTGATTACAACCAGATGGTCAAGGGCGGAGGCCATGGGGATTACAAACCGATCGTCCTCGCCCCGGCTACGATACAGGAACTGATTGATCTAACCGTGATCGCGTTCGATCTTGCCGAGAAATATCGCACAATCGCAGTTGTACTCGCTGATGGCAGCATCGGTCAAATGATGGAGCCTGCCGAGCTGCCTCCGATGCGGGAGCTGCGCCAGGTTGCTGAACGACCCCATTGGGCATTGACCGGTGCAGTCGACCGAGAACCAAATGTCGTAAGCTCGATCTACATCGATCCGGTCGAGGAAGAAGTTTTCAATTTGAAGCTGGTCGAAAAGCAAAAGCAAATTGAGGCCGAAGAAATTCGCTTTCGAGAGATGTGGATCGACGATGCCGAGATTGCGTTGGTCGCGTTTGGGACCGCGGGGCGCATCGCTCAGTCGGCCGTAAAAGATGCCCGTGAGAATGGAATGAAAGTTGGCTTACTGCGGCCGATCTCGTTGTACCCCTATCCATACGCAGCCGTTCAACAAGTCGCAGACAAAGTTAATCGCATACTCGTCGTAGAGATGAACGGTGGTCAAATGCTGGATGATGTGCGGTTGGCTGTAGAAGGCCGAGTGCAGGTCGATTTCTATGGTCGCATGGGCGGTATCGTACCGCTGCCGGATGAAGTCTATGAGCAGATCGAGAAGACCTATGCACAGCGGGCAAATGGGAGATGAATTGATGACCGAACGTGATGGCATGGTCGAAACATTGATCTATACGAAGCCGGTAAGCTTGACGACCGGGGCGACACATTACTGCCCGGGCTGCACACATGGCATTGCGCACCGGCTGATCGCAGAGGTGATCGATGATATGGGTCGACGCGAATCTACTCTCGGTGTCGCTCCGGTGGGCTGCGCTGTTTTCGCCTATGACTACTTCAACATGGATTTCGCGGAGGCAGCTCACGGACGTGCACCTGCGATGGCGACCGGTTTGAAGCGCGTGAGCCCTGATAAATTGGTCTTCACCTATCAGGGCGATGGTGATCTCGCCTCGATTGGGGCGGCAGAAATCCTGCATGCTGCCGGACGGGGTGAGAACATCACCGTGATTTTTATCAACAACGCCATCTACGGTATGACTGGTGGACAAATGGCGCCAACCACGCTGCCTGGTCAGAAGACGACCTCGACACCTTCTGGACGCGACATCGAAGTGCATGGCTTCCCACTGAAAATGTCCGAAGTCCTATCTCAGATGGACGGCGCCGCTTATATCGTCAGGCGAAGTCTGCACGACGTGGCGCACATCCGCAAGGCAAAGAAGGCAATCCGCACCGCATTCGAGGTTCAAGAACAGGGCATCGGCTTTTCGATGGTCGAACTACTCTCGAGTTGTCCTACGAACTGGGGCATTTCAGCAGAGGATGCCCTGACGTGGGTTGAAGAGCACATGGTTCCCGCGTTTCCACTCGGAGATTATAAGGTCCACGAATCGATAAGCGCGCGCAAGAAAGGATGATCGCGGGCATGCAAACAGAAGTCATTATTTCTGGTTTCGGCGGTCAGGGCGCCCTTTTTGCCGGCCAGCTGCTGGCCTACACAGGTCTTGATCATGGTATGCACGTGACCTGGTTCCCTTCATATGGTCCCGAAATGCGTGGGGGAACGGCACATTGTACGGTGATCCTTTCGGATGATGAGATCGGTTCGCCGATCGTGAAGAATCCCTCAGCCGCAATCGTGATGAACATCCCCTCGCTCGAGAAATACGAGCCGCTCGTCTCCGAAGGTGGTGTGCTCGTCGTGAATACATCCCTCATCGATCGCGAGCCAACTCGAGAAGATATTGACATCATAAAAGTGCCTTCCAATGAGATCGCAGAGGAGTTGGGCGAGAAACGCCTGGCAAACCTGGTGCTTACTGGGGCGCTTGTGGAGCGGTTGGGTGTGCTAACCGTTGCGCAAGTCGGCAGCTCATTGGACGTGCATATTCCGGAACACAGGCGCAACCTGCTCGAGGCAAATTTGGAGGCTTTAAGCCGTGGGGCCGAATTGGGAAAGGAACCGGCAAAAGCAGCCTGAAAGAGAGGCTGCGATGCTGCTCATGCCCTTCCGGAGCTCTGGAAGGGCTTTTCTTATGGAGCCGCGCGGATGGGTTGGGAACACTCCGGGCATATCGATTGGTCGTGTTCGACAATGTACCCACATGAGGGGCAAGCGATGGGCTGATTCGGACCGAGTGGGGCGCCGCATGCTACACAGTGAGGGGCACCCACAGGGTTGGCGGTCAGGCAGTACTCACACATGAGTCGGCGAAGACGCTCGGAAAGCTCGTGCGCCGCGCCCAACGATTCAGCGGTATCACTGATCGTTTTCCAGATGCGTGTCGATAACTGCAGCGAGGCGATATCCTGGGCGAGGTCGTCGATACGACTTAGGAGCGCTGATGGCCTGCGCAGAGTCGTCAATGCGGTAAAACCCATACTGGTTGCGACGCCGATCCAATCCTGCTGACCGACGCGCACGTGCACGCCATCCTCGACCTTGGTCAAATGCACACTGATCGCCGTGCGGCCGCCTGAGCGAACATCGGCCGGGCTGGCAATTTGAACGATACGCTGTTCACCACGACCGATGACTTTACTGATCAAATTGCCCTGGTGAAATTCAGCGACCAGTGCCCTGGCGAGGTCATCTACGCTCATTTCGCCGTAGAAAGTCTTCTGTTCAAGCGTGGATTTTTGCATACTAAGGCTCAATCCTTTCAATGATTGGCATGTAGTATAATCCGGCGGAATCCGGGCGGCAATTTGGGAGTTTTGTTTGAAAATCTTCTCGGCGTGTATGCTGTTAGCGGTCATCGGAGCTTTTTTCCTCATGGGGAATACAGGCTCAGCAGCGCCTTTACAACAGGACCCGACTGTGACCCCTCAGGGTCCCCAGATCCTGGTTCCCGAACAGGTTAACGTCCGGATCGGTCCGAGCATTGAATACGAACTGGTGGGTGTTTTGATCAGCGGGCAGCGGGCTACCGCGCTGGGCCGGTCTCCCGGTGGTGATTGGATTCAGATTGAGTATCCGGGGGTGCCGGGTAACATCGCCTGGGTTTACGCTCCCTTTGTCACCCTGGAGACAAGCCAGCGACTTCTGCCCGTCGTCGAACCTCCTCCAACCCCAACACCCCGGGTCACTGCGACCATTGATCCGACCCTGGCGGCTCAATTCAACATCGGCGAAGCCGTTCCGACGCGACTGCCAACGTTCACGCCTGCCGGTCCTGTGGCATACCCGACCTTTGAGCCTGTAGCTCAAGCCGATGGCCGTGGTTTCCCCACGATCCTGGTTATCCTGGGTTTGATGACGGTGGGAGTGTTCGGGATGTTTATCTCGGTTCTGCGGGGTCGTTAAAGCGGCTCCCGGCCGGCGTAGCCACTGTCGATTTCGTGCCAGTAGGCAACTTCTGGTTCCCCACAACGCCAACAGAGCAGCACAATGCGGTTTTCACGCCTGGATGGGAAATCAATCAGTCCGTTCTGCACATCCTTGATGAGTACATCGTAGCTTTTAATCTGTGTTGCCAACTGCTGTATTTTGAGACTGGCCTCGAGTGCCGGCCCAGGCTTTCGCAAGCCTCCGTTATTGATCGCTTTCTCAAGCATGGGGGCCATCTCTGGGTGATGGCTCAGCAGGACCTGCGCGGCCTCCATCATTTCCTGCACCAACGGCTGCAAAACCTCGAGCAGCTGATTGGCCTGCTTCTGTGTGAAATAGCGCTGAAAGTAGGGAAAGGCGGTCATATCTATTTAAAAAATTAAGCGACGGTCGTGTTCCTCAACTATTCTACCTGAGGACGTGACGAGCCGTCGCTGGTATGCAGTCTGGCTTGATTAATGGCAGCCGCAGGAGCCTCCACCGTGACTATCAGCTGCCGCCGGCTCTCCTTCTGTCTTGAAGGAGTGGCCGCAACCGCAGGTCGAAACCGCGTTAGGGTTCTCGATATGGAATCCGCCGCCCATCAAATCTTCTACATAATCGATCCGGCAGCCGGCCAGGTGACCGTAGGACATCGGATCAATGACCACCTGAATGTCATCGTAGGAGACCTTGATATCATCCTCGCGTGGCTGCCCTTCAAACGCCATGCCGTATTGGTATCCGGAGCAGCCACCACCGGAAATGAAAACTCTCAAAGCATGATTGTCGAGCTGCTTCTCCTGCATCAGGGCACGAATGCGCTCGGCAGCTTTGCCTGTGAGCGCTATTGTGGTTGGTTCTATACCGATAACTTCGTTCGTTTCGCTCATTTGAATGGGCCTCCGAATCGGGCAAACGGACCGTAGAGTTTCTATTACCAACTAATATGACTTAATTTATCAGTATATCTGGCTGTTGTCAATTGATGCCCGGCCACCTGTATGGGCTTGGGTAAAATGACCCATTCAGAATTGGGTTGATCCTCGAGCGCGATCAAGGTGTCTTGACATGACATGTGGGGAAAGTATAATCTTCTCTGGGTGGGGCCTGGCAACGGGACAGGTGGCAGGCCCCTTCTCGCGGAGGTATGCATGACCGAAGAAAATAAACAAGAAGCCCCCAAGCCGGAGATTGAAAACGAAGCGGAGTTTGAAATCCCCGAGGAGCTGCGCAGTCAGGTGACGATTACAACGCTTGACAAGCTCTATAATTGGGGACGCCGCAATTCCGTTTGGCCAATGATGTTTGGGCTCGCGTGCTGTGCGATCGAGATGATCTGCGTGGCTGCGAGCCGTTATGATTTTTCACGTTTCGGCATGGAAGTCATGCGGCCCAGCCCACGTCAATCGGACCTTATGATTGTCTCCGGTACGGTGACCAAGAAAATGATTCCGCAGATCGTGCGGCTCTATAATCAAATGCCTGAGCCAAAGTACGTGCTCTCCATGGGCGCATGCGCGTCTGGCGGAGGGCCCTTCAAGGAAGGCTACAACGTCGTGTCTGGTGTCGATAAGTTTGTCCCCGTTGATGTTTACGTCCCGGGTTGTCCACCGACGCCGCAGGCGTTGCTTCACGGATTGATAACGTTGCAGGAGAAAATTGACAAGCAGTCCATTCAGGCTGTTCGCTGGTATGCGAAAGAAGCTTCTGAACCCATCCCGATCCCGATTCTCGGGCCGGATCTGATCGACCCACGTGATTTGCCCAATTTCGAGCGGCTACGGGCCGGTGTGCAGGAAGAAGCACCCGTTGAGACAGAAACAGAAGCCGAAGCATAATCAACCCGCAAATTAAAGGTCATAATCCAAATGGCGGAAACAGAAACCACAAAAGTGCTCGACGAGATCAAAGCGAAATTCGGGGAGGCTGTCTCTGCGGATGAGCGCGAGGGCTACTCTGGTTACATCGTCGCTAAAGAAAACCTACTGGAGTTCGCCTCCTTTGCTCGCGATACCCTCGGTTACGATTACCTCTCCTCGGTCACCGGCGTTGATTACATTGTTGAAGACAAGCTGGAAGTGGTTTACCACGCCTACGACACGGATGGCGGGGAGGCACTGCTGTTCAAAGTGCAGATGCCGCGAGATAACAGTGTGGTACCTTCGCTCGTGCCTGTTTTCCCTGGCGCTGATTTTCAGGAACGTGAGGCCTGGGATCTATTGGGCATCAAATTCGAAGGGCATCCCGATTTACGGCGCATCCTATTATGGGAGGGCTTCCATGGCCATCCGCTGCGCAAAGATTGGCGCGAGCCCTATTTCGAGGAAGACAAGAAGCCATTTGATAATCGCTGGCCGGAAGGAAATGTCTACCGGATCGAGGACAATGTGCCTTTCGGCAAGAACATTCAGTTCCCCGCTGATTTCACTCCGGAAGGATGGGTCCCCGAGGGCGAGGGCTCCCTCTACGCCTCACTTGGGAAAGTGGAGAGTGGTAACGGAAGTAACGGTCCTGGGCTCGAGACCGAACACATCATCGTAAACCTCGGTCCGCAGCACCCTTCCACACATGGAGTATTCCGGCTGGTCGCGGAGCTGGATGGCGAGACGATCGTCGATCTCAAACCGGTGATGGGTTACCTTCACCGTAACCATGAGAAGATCGGCGAACGAAACACATACATCATGAACATGCCATTTACCGATCGTCTCGATTACATCAGCTCTATGAGCAACAACTTCGGCTACGCCATGGCGGTCGAGAAACTGATGGACATCAAGCCGCCCGAACGAGCGGAATACATCCGCGTGATCATGGCGGAACTGACCAGGATCGTGAACCATTTCTGGGCGATCGGCTTCCTGCTCAACGATCTCGGTGCATTTTTTACACCTGCACTTTATGCGATTAACGAGCGTGAGCTCATCCTGGATGTCTTCGAAGCGGTCTCTGGTTCACGCATGATGTGTAATTATTTCCGGTTTGGAGGTCTTGCGCGCGATCTACCGCCAGGCACGGCGGACGTGATTAACGATCTCGCTTATGAGCGCCTCCCAGAAAAGATCGATGAGCTGGAGCGCTACCTGACCGAAAACGAGATCGTGCGAAACCGGGGTGAGGGCGTGGGCGTTCTGACCGCTGAGCAAGCGATTGCGTACTCTGCATGTGGGCCCGTGCTGCGCGCTTCCGGAGTCGCATATGATGTCCGCAGGGCGGATCCTTATTCTATATACGATCGCTTTGATTTCGATGTGGCCGTACGATACAACGGTGATGTTTACGATCGTTATCTGATCCGGGTCGATGAAATCAGGCAGAGCATCCGTATTCTGCAGCAAGCGATCAAAGATCTGCCCGAAGGCGATATCCAGACGGGAAGGCCGCAGTATCAGGTGCGAGTACCGGCAGGTGAATCCTACGGTCGCGTTGAAAACCCCAAGGGTGAGCTCGGTTTTTATGTGATCTCAGACGGTTCGCCAACACCATACCGCTACCATATTCGAGCGCCGTCGTTCATCAATATCACCGCAATGGCCGAGATGTCGCGCGGACAGAAGATTGCTGACGTGGTTGCCATTCTTGGATCGATTGATATCGTTCTTGGAGAGACGGATAGATAGGTTGGTTAGTTAGCTGCAGGAGCATTGGAGAAGCAGATGTACGGTATTGGGCTGATCAAAGGTCTCGGGGTGACGTTAAAACACTTCGTGGAGACCTATATCGAAGATATCCGTTGGTTAGGCCGTGGTGGTCGCTATTACAACGATGAAGCCCTGAAAGTGCGGCAGAGCACAGACGCTCGCGGTATCTTCACCGTGCAGTACCCGGAAGAGAAGCTGCCCGTTCCCGAGGAGTTCCGTTATATTCCGTTCTTGATTTATGAAGAGCAGGAAGATGGGACGAAAGAGGACCGCTGTACTTCCTGTGGTATCTGTGCCAAGGTGTGCCCACCCCAGTGCATCTGGATCGTAAGATCGAACGATCCAGAGACCGGGAGGCCGATACCAGCACCGACCGATTTCTTCATCGATATCGATATCTGCATGAACTGTGGTCTATGTGCTGAGTACTGTCCCTTTGACGCGATCAAGATGGATCACGATTACGAGCTTGCCTCGTACGATCGTTTCAAGGATCACATATTTGATAAGGAGCGTCTTGACCGGCCGCTTTCGTATTACGCCGAAATCCGACCGCGCAACTATGCTGTCGAAGAACAGGCGCGTGCCGAGAAGGAAGCAGCGAAGGCTGCCCGGCGGAAATCGAAATAAACGCCAGACGCTCGCCAGAAAAAAGTAAGTTGCGCATCCATGTATCAGGGTGATACCGAGCTACTATTTCCGATCCGTGTCGCAGAGGAACTCAGGGACCTGCGTGGTCAGCCCTGGGCTGTGCTTGTTGAAAAAGTTTGTAGCTCCCCTGAAACCTCGCTCGATCGCCTTGCCTTCAGCCTGCTCCTCATCCGACTAAGCAGCTGCTTGACCTGCCACACCCATTCTTACCGTGCTTTGCGCGGCTGCACTTTTTGCGCATCGCAATCGGTGCGGAGATATCGGGGCGAAGATGAGGAGCTTATTGAAATGTTCGAAACAGCCCGGTCAGAGATAGAAGCTTACCTCAATGGCCGGCACGATACGCATTCACCCAGTTAGAAAGCGCAAATTCTCAATGTCTGATTTGAATATGATCAACGAACAAGCGGGTGACGGTCAGAACAAAATTACTTTTGCTGTAGCTGTCGCCTCCGGCAAAGGTGGTGTGGGTAAATCCACCGTCGCGGTCAACCTTGCAGTCGCCCTGGCGCAGCAGGGATTAAAAGTCGGTCTGATGGATGCCGATATTTACGGTCCCAACGTACCGACGATGATGGGCGTTAACCGGTTGCCCGAGACATCCGGCCCGAAATTGCTACCGGCCGAGGCTCACGGGGTGAAGCTTATATCCATTGGCTTCCTTGTCCCACCCGGTCAGCCTCTGATCTGGCGAGGCCCGATGCTTCATGGAGCCATCCGTCAGTTTGTTCAGGATGTCGATTGGGGTGAGCTGGATATGCTCGTCATTGATTTACCTCCGGGCACTGGCGACGCCCAGCTGAGCCTCGCTCAAACTCTACCGCTTACCGGAGGAGTAATCGTCACTCTACCCCAAAAAGTGTCGCTAGAAGACGCTCTGCGCGGGCTTGAAATGTTCCGGACCATGGATGTGGATGTACTGGGCGTCATAGAAAACATGAGTTTTCTAGCCCTGCCGGATGGTGAGAAGCTCGATATATTTGGCGAGGGCGGTGGCGGGGATCTGGCGCAGGATGCGGGCGTGCCGTTCCTGGGCGCGATTCCGATCGATCCGGCCGTAAGGCAGGGTGGTGATGAAGGTGTGCCCATCATTATCTCTGAACCAGATTCGCCGGCAGCAAAAGCGCTTAATGGAATCGCGGTTGCGCTTGTGGATACTCTGCGTGCCGCAGAGCCCGACAAAGCTGGCGATTTCGATATAGAGATCACAGACTAGTGAGATCATGGCCGATTAATTTTTCGCTTAAAGCAGGTCTGATAGAGGAAGGGCCGATATTTGTCGGCCCTTTGCCTTTGGTGAGGGATCGAATAAGATTCAAGGATAGGTAAAATAGCATATAGGTTTCCAGGGAAGGTAAGTATGTCCACAAATGCGAAGACATCTTTGACCGTTGGGATCAAATTCAATCCTGTCGGAAAGGTTTATCATTTTGACGCTGCCGATGTCCAGGACGTTAAAGTCGGCGATTTTGTAATTGTTTCAACTTCTAAAGGACGCGAACTTGGTGAGGTTGTCCAGATCCTATCCGCTGACGATGAAAGTGCGAGAGGCTCGCACAAACCAGTCGAACGTCGGGCGACGCCCCGCGATCTGGTCATGCGCAGGATGTGGCAGCGCCGTGAGCTCGAGGCGATGATCGACTGCCGTGCAAAGGCGGCAGAGCTCGGATTAACCGCACTCAAGATCGTGCGGGCGGAGTATTCGTACGATGGTTCGAGATTGACCTTCCTCTACAACAGTGAGGTGGAAAACGACGCCGATCCCCAGGAGCTTTACCAGGAGATGCGCAAGGCGTACAGCAAGGCGCGCATCGATTTTAAACAAGTCGGCCCGAGGGACGTCGCCAAAATACTCACCGGGATGGGCGCTTGCGGCCTGGTTGAGCGCTGTTGCTCAAAATTCCTGACTGAATTCAGCCCGATCTCGATACGTATGGCAAAGGCTCAGGGGATCTCACTGAACCCATCGGAGATCACCGGTATGTGCGGCCGGCTACGCTGCTGCCTGATGTATGAGTACGAGCAGTATGTCGAAGCGCGCAAGAAGCTCCCAAAAATCAAGAAACGCGTGATCACGCCTAAAGGTGAGGGCAAGGTCATTGATTTGCTTCCGTTGAAAGAAGCTGTGGTGGTTCAATTGGAAGAGGGCCAACGCGTGGAATTCTATAAGCACGAAATTAAGCCTTATGAAGAATGGAAAGCGCTTCAAGAAAAAGCAAACTCGCCCTGTGATAAGCATGAAAACGGGGATTGTGACTGTGGCCGGGGAGAGGCGTAGCCTTGAGTGAACGAAACTCCGATGTGAGCGGGACTACCAGCGCTCTGGTGGTGCTGGCGCATCCGGATGACCCTGAATTCTTTTGTGGTGGCACCGTCGCGCGTTGGCGCTCAGAAGGGCGGAAAATCACCTACTGCCTGCTAACACGGGGAGATAAAGGTGCCGATGACGATGGCACGCCCCCGGATGAACTTGCCCGGATCCGTGAAGCAGAACAGCAGGAAGCGGCACGGACATTAGGAGTTGCTGAGGTGATCTTTCTGAATGAACTGGACGGTTACGTCACGCCCACCATCGACCTGCGGCGTGAAATAGTGCGTGTCATACGTAAGGTCCGGCCAACGATCGTCATCACCTCTGACCCCACAAATTTCTTTCCGAGCAATCGCTATATCAACCACGCCGATCACCGCGCCGCAGGCCAGGCGACCCTGGATGCAGTCTATCCTGCTGCACGGTCGGCATTATATTTTCCTGAATTGTTCCGTGAAGGGGGTCTGTCACCGCATAAAGTTAAAGAGGTCTATGTCGCTGGTGCACAGCATCCGAATACGATTGTCGACATCACCAATCACTTTGAACTCAAAATAAAAGCCCTCAGCGCACATAGCAGCCAGATAAATGATATCGAGGCGCTCGAAGCACGCCTGCGAAAGAACATGACCGACCCCAATAGCCCTCCAGATGCCCCACGCATAATTGAGGCGTTTCGCCGAATAGAACTGCGTTAGGTTAGCCGTGCCCTCTCCAGAGAAGTTCCTCCAGGACGCTCATCAAATCTCCGGTCAGCTGCAAGAATGGCGTAGAGACTTTCATCGTCATCCTGAGTTGGCATTCGAAGAGCGACGCAGTGCAGGGATCATCGCCGAATTGTTAACCGGTTGGGGATACGAGCTGCGGACAGGCATAGCAGAGACTGGTATGCTGGCCAAGTTAGGGGACAACCGGCGTTCAGGTGGTATCTTGTTCAGAGTTGACATGGATGCGCTGCCAATCCATGAGAAAAACGAGACCGGCTACGTCTCGATCCATCCTGACGTCATGCACGCTTGCGGTCATGATGGGCATATGGCAATTGGTCTCGGCGTAGCAGATGTGATGCGTCGGTATGCTGACCGGCTTGGCGGAGACTTCAATCTCATCTTCCAGCCGGCGGAGGAAGGGGGTGGTGGCGCGGCACGTATGATCGAAGAGGGCGTCCTTAGGGAGCTCGATGTGCAGGCTTCACTAGGGGTGCATCTGTGGAATGAAAAGCCATTCGGGTGGTTCGGGATCGGTTCCGGGTCGGTGATGGCTG
>CBFDDM010000056.1:0-21546 GCA_965603565.1 uncultured Anaerolineales bacterium
TCCCCCGGCAGCACAATCGATTCAAACAAATACTCTTCGACCATTCGCGCCTGCCCTGCATAGCTCTGCTCCTGAAGCCGTTGAGCGGCGACCGTGGCAATGCCCTGCTGAGATTCGGACCCCTCGAGCGGTGGTCCGACTTGCAGCATTTCATGACAGCCCGAACACTCCCACCGCTTCTCTTTCCAGTACTGCGCCCCACGACTCACATCGCCAACGGGAAGCTCAGAATGGATATCGCGACCCACGGGGCTGAATATCTCTGTGGAGACAGGCACAGTGGCATTTTCATCCCGCGGCGGTTCAGACGGCTGGACAGTAGGCGTTATCGTCGCATCCGGATACGTAACGTTTGTCCATGATTGCCAGCTGTCCGATGGCCTGCATGCTGTCAGCAACACGGCTGCCATCAGCGATATCAAGAAATATCCCCTTCTTCCAGACATTTCTGCCTCCAATATTTAGACCATATTTGTCTTGTTATGCGATTCTGCTCAAAGAGATATAATTTCCCGCAAGAATCCAGAGCAGATAGAAGCCATGTCCGAATCAAACTTAATCGAATCGACACCCGAGCCGCGCACGCGCGTCTCGCTAGCCGAGGACCTGCGTACACTAGGGCTGGAAGCCGGGATGCTCGTGATCGTGCACAGCTCGTTGAAAGCGCTGGGCTGGGTCAACGGTGGAGCGATGGCAGTCATCCAGGCGCTCCAGGACGTGCTCACCCCAGAAGGCACGCTCGTCATGCCGGCGCACTCCGCCGACCTCTCTGATCCCGCAAAATGGGAAAACCCTCCTGTTCCGCAAGTCTGGTGGGAGACGGTACGCGCCACGATGCCGGCCTACGACCCGCACCGCACGCCCACGCGCGGCATCGGCCAGATACCTGAACTTTTCCGCACCTGGCCGGATGTGCTGCGCAGCGTCCACCCCGCTCATTCGTTCAGCGCGTGGGGACGCCTGGCACAAGTGGTGACCCGTGATCACCTGTTATCGATTGGGCTGGGGCCCTGGTCACCGCTGGACAAGATCTACCAACATGACGGCCATGTGCTGTTGCTCGGCGCCGGGTACGAGAGCAACACATCTCTCCATCTAGCGGAGTACCGTCTCGACTGGATGCCGCACATCAACCAGGGTGCCCCGGTCTTCGTCGACGGAGAAAAAGTGTGGCAGACCTACCAGGATGTCGATGTTAATAGCGACGACTTCGCTGCACTGGGGAAAGCGTTTGAAGCCGAACACCGCGTCTTCATCGGCAAAGTCGGCTCTGCCGAGACACGCCTGTTTCACCAACGACAGGCCGTCGATTTCGCAGAGGCTTGGCTGCAGTCTCACCGGAAGCGCCCCGCTGCAAACTAGCTGCGCCATCCAATAAAAAAGGGCGAGATTCTCACTCGCCCTTCTACATATTTTTCGTATCTGCTTGTTTTTAGCCGCCGAAAATCGCCCCTAACGCCCCGAGCCCACCCAGGAACAAACCGATCACGAGCCGCGCCACGATGTAGAGCCCAAAGCCGAGCACGGCGGTTACAACGGCATTGGTTGTGTCGAATTCCATGGATTCGCGGATGGCGATAACCCCGGCTGCGATCGTAAGCACAAACGCGGCGAGCACTAGCAGCCAGCCAATGCAGGGGATGAAAGCAAAAATACCGATCAAGCCAGGCGCGTTAGCATAAGCCAGGGTCCTGGCCATCTCCGTAACCGTGCTCTTGCCGCCTAGCGCGGTGCCTATGAAATAAGCCAGCACAGCCCAGAGCAGCCAGCCGAAGATCAACGTGTTAGCGATCTGCACGATGAAGGACACGATGGGTCGACCATCGGTCATCGCCGCCCCGATCGATGAGCCGATCGCGGATAACAAAGCCACGGCGATCACGATCATCAGGCCTTCATTGGTGTACTGCTCATCATCCGCCACCTCGCGATATAGCGTCGGGTCGAGGCGAATGGCTCGTATTACTCGATCAATCATCGGTCATCTCCTTTACTATCCATCCTGCGTGTAGTTCCTAGATCTTCTTGATAAAGACACGGTGGTTCTTATAGGCCACTCCGCCGACGTTTTCGAGGTCGGCGCGCATCTGCACCGCCGATTCGGCCACCTGGGTGAGGTCGGCGTGCCTGTATCCTGATTCACGAATCGTCTTTTCCATCTCCGCGTAGAGGATCGCGTTGCCGCCGCGTCCATGATACTCAGGAAGCACCCCGGCGCCATTCAAAGCGATCCACTCCGTCCGGCGCATCTCCAGCAGCAGGTCGATGATCCCAAACGGGAAAAGGCGCCCGCGCGTGCGTTGGATCGCCGCGGATACATCTGCGAAACCAAACAGAAATCCGATGACATCCTCGCCATCGACGATGACTTTTATCAGTCCGGGATCGGCGATCGTGATGATCTCGCTGAGCACATAGTCGATCTCAGCCTCCGTGAGCGGATAGTATTCCCAATTGTTCACAAACGTGTTGTTGTAGGCTCTTCCAATTCTTTTCGCCCAATCTCTTAATTCGCGCTTGCTCGAGAAGCGCTTAACCCGCAGCCCGCTGCGCTTTGCCGCCCACTCGGCGATACGGTGGATGCGCTCGGGTAGTCGAAACTTGCGGGCACTCAGATAGCAGGAGACGAAATCCACTTCCTTGACAAACCCGAGCTCTTGCATGAACTCCGGATAGTAGGGCGGGTTGTAGTTCATCATCGTCATCGCCGGCCGGAATTCGAAGCCCTCCACGAGCATGCCATAGCCGTCAAGTGGTCCAAAACCCTTCGGGCCAACAATCTGAGCTAGCCCGCGCTCTGACGCCCAACTGGAGGCATACTCAAACAGCGCCCGGGCCACATCCAGATCCTCGACACATTCAAAGAAGTAGAACTGGGCTTGCCTGACATCGTGGTATTCGTTGTGAGGTTTGTTCTCAATCAATGCGATGCGCCCGACGACATCACTCTCGCGGATCGCCAGGAAGAACTCCGCGTCCGAGTGCTCGTAGAAGGGGTGCTTATTCGGGTTCATACGCGTGCGCAAATCCATACGGATCGGTGGCACCCACAGCGGATGACCCTCGTATAATCCAAATGGAAATTGGATGAAACGCTGCACCTCAGCCCGCGACTGTGTGTCGACCTGCTGGATGGAAAGCATGGCCACCTCCCGGCGATGTCAGCATCGATTGTAGCACCGCCAGAATCCATCTACAATCACACGACCTGCGATAAGGAGCTCGCCACTATCTATGTTCCCTCGTTTTCTGCGCTGGATTTTTAACTTGCTTTCGGGGTTTCTTGCACATCGAGAGGTCGAAGGGCTCGATAACCTGCCCGAATCCGGCCCTTACATCCTGGCGCTCAACCATCTCAGTTATTTCGACCTGCCATTTGTCTTCGGGCTGATCGGCGGCGAGAACGTTACCGGTTGGGCGGCAGAGAAATACGCGCGCCACCCGATTTTCGGTCCCATCCTTCGCATGGGCAGCGGCATCTTCATCGATCGCGGCGTGGTCGATCGCAGCGCACTTTCAGCAGCTGAAGACTGGCTCTCGCAGGGAAAGATCTTTGGCATGGCGCCGGAAGGCACCCGCAGCAAGGACACCCAGCTGCAACGCGGAAAAACCGGCGTGGCGTACCTTTCCCACCTGACCGGCACGCCGATCGTGCCGATCGGGCTCTTCGGCACGGAGGACACCATCCGCTGTTGGCTGCGCTTGCGCCGGCCGACGTTCCACATGCGCATCGGCGAACCATTCACCCTGCCTCCTCTAGATCCCAAAAACCGCACCGCCAGCCTGCGCCGCGACACGGACGAGATCATGTGCCGCATCGCCGCGCTGCTCCCGCCCGAATACCGCGGCGTGTATGCCGATCATCCACGGCTGCAAGAACTGCTGTAACGATTGTTCTTGATTCACCTCAAAACCGTAAGGGTAATTCATGAATTTCCCTACGGGACAGGGTGGCGACAAACAGCCTCCCTGTCGTCCCCCGCGCGGGTGAGGCGCGTTTCACCCTGGTTTTTCCACCTCTATTGGGATTGCGCCACGACATCACAGCGATACACTTTTAGCACATTTGTTCTATGCGCGGTCCGCCACTAGCTGGCCGCTGCGGAGGTGTTGATATGTATCGCCAAACCGTATCGCCGGCGCTGGCCGACCTGCCGATGCCGGCCAATGACCCCGCCACGCTGCGGGTCTTGCTGCAGCCGCGACTCTCGCTCTTCTGGGGGGCCAGCACGCCCACGCGCGCCCTGCTGGCCTGCCTGACCGTGCTGGCAGCCAAGGGCCACCGCGTGCAGGTTTTCGATGGCGGCAACCGCTTCGACGGTTACTTCATCGCCCGTCTGGCCCGGCGCCTGAGTTCCGATCCACACGCTGTGCTCGAGCGCATCCGCCTCTCGCGGGCCTTCACCTGCTTCCAACTGGCGCAGTTGATCGAGAACGCACCCGCCCTCCCGGCGGATTCCGATTCTGCAGACGGCGCGCACAGCGCGCTCTTTGTTCTCGACCTGCTGAGCACATTTTACGACGAGAGCGTGCCGCTGCGCGATGTCGAGCGCCTGCACACCACGACGGTCACACACCTCAAACGCCTGTCGGCGACAGGTCCAGTGATCGTCGGCGCCCGTGAGCCGCGCGCGCTGGTCAAAGAACGCTGGACTCTGCTGGACCAGCTGCAGGTCGCCGCGGATAACGCCTGGCTGCTGCGCAGCCCGGACATGCCGTCATCGACGACCCAGTTGAACATGTTTTCTTGAGCCGATCGGAAATGGGCGGTCGCCGGGATGAACGCACCTGAAAAACGGCAACCTGATCCCTCCATCGCCGAGCAGACCGCTCATTTCCGGTCCCGTTTTGAGGAGGTTTCATGGGACGCACACTACCATCGATCACGCAGGCATTCCTGAACGAACAGCAGTCGCTGGCGCGCTTCCGGCGCGCACTGCGGCTGGAGGACCAACGCGCTCTGGACGATCTGCTAGGCGCCTCCCGCCGCCATCTCGCCGCGGCGGCCTACGCCTCACATTTACTTCCTTTTGAGGTCATGCTGCTCTCGATGCTCGTCGAGGAGCACAAACAGGTCCTGCGCCTGCAGCAGGAATTAGACGCCCTGAAGGCCCGCGTAGATGCAAACTTGAAGGACAACACCGTCACGGGGAAAATTCATGAGGGCACAAATAACGTAGCGACAATTCATGAATTTGCCCTACAGCAAGAGAATGAAAGAGATCGCGATCCCGGAGGGCCTGCATGACCACGCTCTTCGGGTGGCTGTTCGACGTCTACCCTTCCGGTGACGGCATGACGGTGTGGATCCTCGACCCCGAGGGCCAGGCCCACAAACTGCATGATCGCTTCACGCCGTCCTTCTGCGCCAGCGGTCCACACGAGCGCTTGCGCGTGCTGTGCCTGTGGCTGAAGGACCGTCGCTCCCCGGTCTCGTTCAAGCGCAGCGAGGGCACCGACCTTTTCCTTGACCGTCCGATCGAGGTGCTCGAGGTCGTCGTGCATGTGCCCGCCCAGCTGCCGCGTCTCTTCCGACAGGTCGCCGACGCCTTTCCCGACCTGACCTACTACAACGCCGACATCGGGTTGGCCCAGCGCTACGTGCTGCAGCGCGAGACCTTCCCGCTGGCATACTGCAGCCTGCAGGTCGAAGAGGGGCACATCCAGCAGCTGCAGAACCTCGATTCGCCCTGGGAAATCGATTACGCGCTGCCACCACTGCGGGTCATGTCGCTGCGTCTTGCGGGCGACATGCAGGACCCCGGGCGTGGCCACCGCAGCGACCTGCTCGTCGAGATCGAAGGCCAGGTCACGCGCTTCCCGCGCCGTAAAAGCCGCCAGTTAGTACTGGGTGTGCGTTATCTGCTCGAACGGTACGACCCTGATGTTCTCATCAGCACCTACGGCGACAACTACATCCTGCCGCGCCTGATCGAGCTGGCGCAGCACTACGGCATCCCGCTGCCGCTCAATCGCGACGCGCACATGCGCGTGCAGCGCAAATCGGCTTCTTCCTATTTTTCCTACGGACGCGTCGTCTTTCGCAACGAACAGCACACCCTCCATGGCCGCTGGCACCTGGATGCGCAGAACGCCTTTCTGGCCAACGATTACGGCATCGACGGGATCCTCGAAATCGCCCGCCTATCCGGGCTGCCGCCGCAGATCGTGGCGCGCGTCTCAACCGGCACAGGCATCAGCGCCATGCAGGTCGCTACTGCGCTGCGGCGCGGCGTGCTGGTCCCCTGGCAGAAGCGCCAGCCAGAGGATCTCAAATCCGGCAACGACCTGCTCGCCGCCGACAAAGGCGGTCTGGTCTACACGCCCATCGCCGGGCTGCACGAACATGTCGCCGAACTCGATTTCACCGCCATGTACCCCAGCATCATGGTGCACTTCAACGTTTCGCCCGAGACGGTCGGCTCGCAGTGCTGCCCGGGCGAGCACATCCCCGAACTGGGCACGCACATCTGCCGTCACCGCCAGGGGCTCGTGCCCGAGACGCTCGAGCCGCTGCTCGAGAAGCGCGGCAAATACAAGCAGCTCATCCGCGAGTTGCCCGCGGACGACCGGCGCGTGGAGGCTTACAAGCGCCGCTACTCGGCGCACAAGTGGCTGCTGGTGACCTGTTTCGGCTACCTGGGCTACAAGAACGCCCGTTTCGGGCGCATCGAAGCGCATGAGGCCGTGAATGCCTACGGCCGCGAAGTGCTGCTGCAGACCAAGGAAATCGTCGAAACGCAGGGCTTCCGCGTGCTGCACCTGTACGTCGATGGCCTGTGGATCCACAAGCCCGGCGCGCAGGACCGGCCGGATTACGAAGCGCTGCTGGAGACGATCCACGCCCACACCGGCCTGCAGGTCGGGCTGGAGGGCGTCTACCGTTGGTTGGCCTTCCTGCCCTCGCGCACCGAGCCGCGCGTGGCGGTCGCCAACCGCTACTTCGGTGCATTCGAAGACCGCTCGCTGAAGGTGCGCGGCATCGAGGCCCGCCGGCGCGACACGCCAGCATATATCAAGCAAACTCAACTACAGATGCTCGACATCCTGGCTCAAGGCGAGGACGCCGCCGGCTTCCGAGCTTACCTGCCGGAAGCGATGCGCTTCGCCTACCAGCGCCTGCAGTCGCTGCGCGCCGGGCAAGTCGAGCAGCGCGACCTTGTTGTCACCCACCGGCTGTCACGTAAACCCGATGAGTACACCGTGCGCACCGCCGCAGCGCGTGTTGCACAGGAACTCTCTGCGCAGGGCATTGAACTGCATCCTGGCGAGAAGCTCAGGTTTCTGCTCGTGCCTGGCCCAGAGAAAGCGCGTGCCTGGGAATTAGCCGATGAAGACTCGAATTACGACGTGCCGGCTTACACCGAATTACTGCTGCGTGCTATCGAGAGCCTGGTCGCCCCGCTGGGCGTTGGGCGGGGCACGCTCGAAACGTGGCTGCTTGGCAACGTCGGCTATTGGGGACCGCCCGGTGTGCTGCCGCCGGCGGGAATCGACCCGGGTCTGCCACTGCTGGCTGGAGCGCATTACGCATCACCGCTCGGCATCCGGCGGCCATCGGCGCTTGATCGTGATCGCGCCCCGGTGGAGGTGCCGCAGCGCGTGCACCTCCTGGCAGCTTAGTGGCTTGATTGCTTATCAGTATTAAGATGAGGCGGGACAGATGAATCGGTACAACATGCTCTTATGGATCAGTGGATGGGTCGGCCTACTCGCGAACGTCATCACCATCCTGGGCACGCTGGACGATCGCGGCTGGCTTCCCCGGGATCTGGGTGCGGACGGCGCGACGGTCGCGGTCATATTCGTGAGCATGGCATACAGCTTGTGTGTCTGGTCGGTCTGGGTCTGGGGTCGCACGCAGCGCCACCCGCACGCCGGTCCGCCGGGGGTCGCCGCGTTCCTGCTCAACGCGCTGGGCACCCTGCCGCTGCTGACACTGTGGGTCATGATAGTCCTGCCAGAGATGCTCGATATTGATGCGGGCAGCGCCCGCGGCTGGCTGCTTTCGCTGGCCGTTGCATGGACGCTCAGCCCGTTTGTCGCCCTGGCGCTCAGATTCGTAGGCGCTTCGTTAGGTCCATACTTCATTAAGGATAGGTACGACAAAGATGAAACCGGGAACAAATAAGCGGTTGCGTATCCGGGGCCAGCGAAGTCACAAGCTCATGATGAATGTCACTACTTTGATAAAGAACTGAAACACCTGCGCTGATGTCCCGTTATCCGAAATGGGGGATCGCTACGCGGCTTGCCTTCACAACCCGTATCGAATCTGCTTTTGAACCGTCTTAAGGATGATTGATGCCATCACAGGAGAATGTCTGGCTGGACGCGGCGCGGCGGTTTGACCAACAGGCGCTTGCCGCGATCTATGACGCCTACAGCGATGAACTCTATCGTTACGCGTTCCGTTTGATCGGCGACGTCGCGCGCGCCGAGGACCTGATGAGTGAAACCTTCAGCCGGCTCCTGAGAGCCCTCGAGCGCGGTGGAGGACCCAAGACTCATCTGCGAGCCTATCTCTATCGCACCACGCACAATCTGGCGATGGACCAGCTTCGGCAGTCGAAGAAAGAGTTGATCGAAGAGACTGTCGAACCACAGGTGGACCATGGTATTCGAAACCCAGAACAATCTGTGGAACTCAAGTTCGAGAGAGAGCAGGCTATGTCTATGCTCAATGACCTGACCGAAGAACAGCGACAAGTCATCATCTTGAAGTTCTTTCAGGGCATGGACAACGAAGAGGTCGCCGCCACAACGGAAAAGACAGTCGGAGCAGTCAAAGGGCTGCAGCACAGAGCCTTAAACTCGCTGCGGCGCGCCTTCGAGGCTCTCCAGTCTGAAACGGAGCAAGCAGCATGAACGACTCTGATGAGCGAATGAACCGGGCACTTGAACGCTTCCTTGAGAACGGTGTATTGAGCAAGGAACTCGAAGGACATATTGCATCACTGCACGCGCTCAAATCGCTTGAACAAGTGCCTGACCGCGATCTTCGGCGCGCCAGACGAATACGTCACAAGTATCTCGCGGAAGCGGCAGCGTTAAATTCGGCCGTATCTCCCAGGCGAAATAGCCGTCTTAATGGGTGGATGTCGATATTTCGAAAGGAGCGTTCATTTATGTTTGCAATCGCAAGGATCATCACCATCGCGGCGATTTTGCTGGGCGGCACCGCCGGCACCGCCTTCGCAGCCCAGGAGAGCCTGCCCGATCAGGCGCTGTACCCGGTAAAGACACTGATTGAGGATCTCCGCCTGGAGCTGATCAACGACCCGCAGGCTGAGTTTGACCTGTTGATGAAGTTCCTTGAAGAGCGCTTTGCCGAGATTCAGACGATGGCTCAGAACGGAGACCCAATCGGCGAGGTCGTTCAGAACCGCCTGCAAAAGCAGCTTCAATCTGCGTTCCAGAACGCAGCGGAACTCGATGATCCGGAACTGCTGCAAGCGATGGAGCGCGTCCGTGAACAGAGCCGCATCCAGCTAAATATCCTGAACGAACTTAAATCGGGTAACGGTGATGGACCACAGAGCAACTTAGAAGTTGCCGAACAGGCGGTCATCCGCTCCCAGATTCAGGCTGAAGGTGCCCTGGATGATCCTACTACACTGCGCAACAGATACGGTGCAGAGCGGAATGAAGACGCACCCGACCAGCCAGAAGTGAACCCGCCGGGTGGGGGACAGGGCGGCCCGGCTGACGGATCGGGCGACGGAGATGGATCGGATTCATCTGGTTTCGGCGACGGCAACTTCGGCACCCCTGGCCCACGGCGCAACGGGCAAACCAAATAGGTACCTCCGTTCCCCCAAGGGACAAATGCTTGTGTGGCCGGCGGGCACAGACCTGCCGGCCACAACGCTTTAATGCATGCTCACATCCTTACACCTGTGTGAGTACGCCTGAATCTGGTTGACGATTCCTTGCCTGTCATGGTATCATCCGCGCGTTGTAGAAACGCCCGATTTCGTGCGTTCTATGTGTTTAATAAGGATCGGAGGGGCAGGAGATCAGCGCATCAGACTTTCGAATAAACGATGAAATTCGCGCCAGAGAGGTACGCCTCATTGACGCGGACGGAGAAAACAAGGGCGTCGTATCCATTGATGAGGCCATCAGGACGGCACAACAAGCCGATCTGGATCTCGTAGAGGTCGCACCAAACTCCGATCCACCTGTGTGCCGGGTGCTTGATTACGGAAAATTCCTATACGAGAAAGCCAAGAAAGACCGTGAAGCCCGGAAATCACAAACCAAGGTCGAGGTCAAAGAAATCCGATTACGGCCAAAGACCTCTGAGCACCACCGTGGTTTTAAAGTCCGGGATGCCCGACGCTGGCTGAATGAAGGCAAGAAAGTCAAAGTACGAATTCGTTTCCGAGGGCGCGAAATTCATTACCCGGAAATAGCCCTCGAAGATTTACAATCGATCGCTGAAGAATTGTCGGATGTGGGAGCCATCGAGCAGGCGCCCATGATGGAAGGGCGCACGATGCTCATGATGCTGACCCCTTTGAAATCCTGATAAGCGACGATCACAGGAAAATTTAACTGCAGGATGACGTCCCCGCGGACAGCAGGATCGTCCGCGGGCCTGCGTCCTGAGCGGGCGAACGCGCCGCATTGCTTGATTCGTAAGGTAAGAGAGGAACTGATTCATGGCACGCAAGAAGAAAAAAGGTAAATACAAACTGAAGACCCACAAGGCGACTGCAAAGCGCTTTAAGATCACCGGTTCGGGCAAAGTTATGCGCACCAAAGGCGCGCAGAGCCACTTGCGCCGCAAGAAATCGGCGCGCGTGAAACGCCAGTATACGGAAATGCAGCCTGTGGGCTCAAAGAAGATCGCCAAGCGAGTGCGCCGTTTAGCCCCGTACCTCAATAAGTACAAGGCTAACCCCAACGCACGCAGCGGGAGTTCTTCCTAGTCCATCCGTAGAATAGTTGTGACTGTTGGGTGTACCAAACAGGCACCTGCGCGGTGTCGGCGCCCAGTGGTTCACTGGAGTGTGAAACGTGACACGAGTTAAGGGCGGCATCGTAACCCGTCGACGCCACAAGAAAATCCTGAAACTGACCAAAGGCATGTACGGCACACGCAACAACCTGTTCCGCCGTGCAAACGAAGCCATGCTGAAAAGCCTGTGGTATTCCTACCGCGACCGACGCACCCGCAAACGCGATCTGCGTCGGCTCTGGATCAGTCGCATCAATGCGGCTGCGCGCCAGAACGGCATGACCTACAGCCGCCTGATCCACGGACTTAAACAGGCCAACATCCAGCTCAACCGCAAAATGCTGGCTGACCTGGCGGTGCGAGATCCGAAGGCTTTTACAGAGGTTGTCAAAACGGCCCAGAAGGCCGTCTGATCTCGAAGTTCTCTCAAATTAAAAAGGCCCCCGGGGGCCTTTTTGATTCCGGTAGTCCTCTATTCGTCTAATGATGTCGACCGCCAGTAGAGCACCCGTCGGATCAGATCGACCACCCCGACTACAAGCAATCCATCAATGAGCAGAGCCCCGGCCATGAATCCCAATCTGCCTACCACGCCGTTCGCAGTCGATGAGAGCGTCAGGAGCGGCATGCGGCTTTCCATCTCGAAGTTCCTGCCACCTGAACCAAACGCAACCCAATGCGAAAGCACCGCAAAAATAGCCAAAAGCAGGACCGTGAACCCACCGCGCAGGAAAACCTTGGCGCGCGGCTCCTGGGTCATGTAGTCCCATTCGGCTCTTTTCTGCAACGTCAGGAGCAGCAGCACACCGGCAATCAGGAACGCCGCCCCTGCCAGACCCACGATCCAGCGAGGCGCATTGAAACCTTCGTCCGCGATAGGGAAGATTCCCATGGACGCCAACACCACAATAACGCCGAGCGCGATGGTGAGCAGTGCGATGATTAAAGAACTTTTTTGCACGGGCTGCGTTCCTTATAACCTGTGGCTGGCAACCAGGGTCTCCTTCAGGAGGCGGAATGGCAGTTCAATTATAGCCAGCGCCCTGCACCTCAATCCATAGGACTTTAGATGTGTTCGGACACAATAACCCGCGCATACCGCGGCGGTCAAAATCATCTTGGTGCTACAATTTGAACGAATTCATTCAGCCCCTGGAGGGGCATTATGCAGATCGTTCAATCCAAACAAATTACCGACCTGACTGAGCTGCGGTTTCTACGGGGCGATCTGACCCAATCAGACGCGGCTGCGATCGTCAACGCTGCCAACGAGAAACTCCAACATGGTGCCGGGGTGGCAGGCGCAATCGTCCGGCGTGGGGGCAAGATCATCCAGGATGAGAGCGATGCGTGGGTGCGGGAACATGGAACGATTGCCCATAACCAGGCCGCGCTCACCTCCGCCGGCGATTTGCCCGGCGAAGCAGTCATCCATGTCGTCGGGCCACGCTGGGGGGAGGGCGATGAGGATCGCAAGCTGAGCAATGCAGTCACTGCCGCGCTCGAGATGGCTGAGAAAAAACATTTCGAGAGCATTGCCTTCCCGGCGATTTCAACCGGGATTTTCGGCTTCCCCATGGACCGCGCCGCCGACGTGATGCTTGCAGCGATCGAGGAATTCTTCGATCAGGAGCCCGATAGCGACATCCGGCGCGTGGATCTGGTCCTCTTCGACCAGACTGCCACCGACACATTCACGACCGCCATGCAAGACCGATGGCCAGGTTCGACTCGATGACCATGATCACATCCACCACGAACCAGAGAGTCAAATGGGTCCGGCAGCTGCAGTCACACCGGACCGCCCGCCACGAAGAGATGCGCTTCGTCATTGAAGGTCACCGGCTGCTGCTGGAAGCGCTGCAAGCGCAGGTGGAGGTCTCGCTGGTTCTCCACCCGGAGTCGACGGACGACCAAACCAAAGACTTGCTCGAGGCCTTTGCCAATCGAGGCGCGGACGTGATCTCCGCCTCAGCAGAAGTTCTGAAGTCGTGCTCAGATACTGAAACGCCTCAGGGATTGATCGCTGTGGCCGCGCTGCCGCAGATATCCGTCGCAGACGCCAGCGAACCGCTGCTGATCGTGGATCGCTTGCGTGATCCAGGCAATCTTGGGACATTGATGCGCACCGCCCTTGCCAGCCGGATGCAGCTTATGCTGCTCACGCCGGGCACCGTCGATCCGCTCAACCCCAAGGTCGTGCGTGGCGCAATGGGCGCCCATTTCCACCTTCCAATAAAAATGGTTCAAATCGACGAGCTTGATGCATATTTGCGGGAAAAGAGCTTTCGAATCGCAGAGGCACACCGCGGGTTGCGTTATGACCATGTTGATTGGATCCAGCCTTGCGCTTTATTAATCGGGAGCGAAGCTCACGGACCCTCACCGGATGTGCTAAAGTTTGAGCATGAACATGTGCATATCCCCATCAGGGATGAAAGCGAATCGCTAAACGCCGCAGTAGCGGGATCAATCCTGATGTTTGAGATTTCCCGCCAGCGAGGATTTCAATGAAGATACGTGCAATCACCGGATTCATCGATACGGGTTGGCCGCTCGAAACCGACAAAATCGAGGAGATGGCAGCCTGTCTCTCGTCGTTACGCGAGGCTCTTGAGAATTCGAATTTCGATGTTCAGACGCTGCGTCTGGCTACGCCGCCACCCAGCGAGATGGAAATCCCTGTACCGATCGATGAGCGCGCCGATTTCGCCCGTGCGCTCGAGGCAGAGATATTCGTCCATGGGATCGACTACGCCGCCATCGGCCCGGCGATACCCGACGATCCACAGAGTTATGAAGCCGCCGTTCAAATCGTCTCTGCAACCGAGCATATTTTCACCTCGGGCATTTTCGCCGACCCATCTGCCGGGATCTCCCTGCCGGCCGCACGCGCCTGCGCCAAGGCGATCGTCGACATCGCAACGCTGGAATCAAATGGATTCGCAAACCTGCGCTTCGCGGCGCTAGCGAACGTGCCCGCGGGAGCGCCCTTCTTTCCGGCGGCGTACCATCGCGGTGGGCCAGCTTCGATCGCGATCGCTTGCGAAGCGGGCGACCTGGCCGTGCTCGCGCTTCAGGATTCATCCTCTCCAAGCAAGACCGGGAGTCAGCTCGTAAAAGCAATCGAAACCCAGGCGGCCACACTCGAACATATCGCCGAACGCGAGGCCCGCAATTTCGACGTACGCTTTCACGGCATCGATTTCTCGCTTGCCCCATTTCCTGAACCAGAACGCTCATTAGGGACCGCCATGGAAGGTCTCGGTATCCCTGCTCTTGGCATGGCCGGCTCGGTCGCTGCAGCCGCATTCTTTGCAGCGAGTCTCGACAAAGCCGATTTCAAACGTACTGGCTTTTGCGGTTTGTTTTTGCCGGTCCTGGAAGATTCCGTGCTTGCTAAACGAGCTGCCGAGGGATCATTGACGATCAAGGATTTGCTGCTCTATTCCACACTGTGCGGGACAGGACTCGACACGGTTCCACTCCCTGGTGACACGGACGAGGAAGCGATCACCGCCCTACTGCTAGATCTCGGCGCGTTGGCTCTACGTCATAGCAAGCCGCTCACGGCGCGCTTGATGCCCATCCCGGGCAAACGTGCAGGGGATGAGGTCCATTTCGATTTCCCGTACTTCGCCGACAGCAAAATCATGGCTCTGCCGGCTCAACCGCTAACCGGGCAACTCACTGGCTCGGGGACGTTGGACATTAACCCACCCAAGCCCTGAGAAACGCTCATTGCATGACGCTCCTTGTCTTGGCTGACGTCGACCATTAAAATGTCACTTCATCCGCGCTTATGCCTCATCTGTAAAACGACAGCGAGGATCTCCCCGGCCAGGATGCAGTTGAATGTATGGCGTAAGGTGAAGACATAGCCCACATGGATTTTCTCGAAGTCCTGAACCCCCAACAACGCCAGGCCGTCACTGCTGGACCTGGCCCGACTCTCGTGCTTGCCGGACCGGGTTCCGGCAAAACGCGCGTGCTCACGCACCGCATTGCATATCTGGCAGCCGAGAAATATGTCCCTGCATATGAAATCATGGCGGTCACCTTCACAAACAAGGCGGCGCGCGAGATGGCATTGCGGGTGAACACGCTGCTCGAACCAGCGGGGTTATCGCCGCTTTCCGGTGGCGACATGTCGCTGGGGACATTCCACGCGTTCTGTGCAGGGGTCATCCGGCGCGAGGCTGAACTTCTGCCAATGACACGCGACTTCGTGATCTTCGATGACAGCGATCAGGAGAGCCTGATTCGCCAGGCGATCAAGGACTACAATCTCGACCCAAAACAAATCCAACCGCGCCGAGTCCATAACGCCATCTCTCAGGCAAAGAACGAACTGATCGGTGTGAATGAATTCGCTTCTAACGATTACTTTAGCGAAGTTGTGCTGCGCATCTACGAACGCTACCAGGCGGCGCTGCTCGCCAACAACGCCCTTGATTTCGACGACCTGCTCTTCTGGGTTGTCCGTTTGTTGCGCGATCAACCTGAGGTGCGCAGCCGCTTTCGCCGCCGATATAAGCATCTCCTTGTGGATGAATTCCAGGACACGAACACAGCTCAGTACGTTCTTCTCAAGCTGCTTGCCGGCGAGAGTCCGGATTTGTTTGTCGTCGGCGATCCGGACCAGTCGATCTACCGCTGGCGCGGCGCCGATTATCGCAATGTGCGCCGCTTTCAGCAGGACTACCCCGGGGCAAAGACAATCCTCCTGGAGCAGAACTACCGCTCAACACAGACGATCCTCGACGTCGCGATGGCTGTCATCAACAGAGTGCCTGATCGTCAGCGCAAGAAATTATTCACGGAGCGCGGTGCCGGCCAGAAGGTCGTCGTCCATGAAGCCTATGACGAATACGACGAAGCCTCTTATGTCGTTGACACGATTTCGCTGCTGACCGCGCTGGATGGCGTGGACCCGGGCGATGTCGCCGTGATGTACCGCACCAACGCGCAGTCGCGCCCGCTGGAAGAAGCATTTCTGCGAGCCAATTTGCCCTACCGCCTTGTCGGGGCGCAGCGTTTCTACGGCCGACGCGAGATCAAGGACATCATCGGCTACTTGCGCGTGATTCATAATCCTTCGGACCAGGTCAGTTTGCTGCGCGTCCTGAACACACCCTCGCGCGGCATCGGTGGCAAGACTGTCGCCGGGTTGCTCTCCGTCGCAGAGCGCCATCAAGTCGAGCCAGCGCAGGTTCTGCTGGACCTCGCTGCGGGTCCAGCGTCGCAATTTGCGCAATCATTCGATGGGCGTGCCCTAAACGCGCTGCTTAATTTTGCCCAGCCTTTCTCGCGCTGGGTCGTTGAGAAGGAAGCCCTCGATCTGGTGCCGCTCATCGATCGAGTGCTGGAAGACACGCAGTACCACGGTTATATCGATGATGGAACCGAAGAAGGCGCTCAGCGCCTGGAGAACATCGAAGAGCTGCGTTCGGCAGCCTACGATCTGGAGGGCATTGACCTTACGTCATTTCTTGAGCGTGTAGCGTTGGTTTCCGACCAGGATACGCTGACCGAAGCGCTGAACGCGCCGACGCTGCTCACACTGCACGCCGCCAAAGGGCTGGAGTTCCCCATCGTGATGATCATCGGTATGGATGAGGAGATGCTGCCCCACCGCAGATCCTACGACGATACCGAATCGATGGCGGAGGAGCGGCGACTGTTCTACGTCGGCGTCACACGCGCGGAGGACCGGCTCTTCCTCGTGCGTGCCTTCCGCCGGCGGTTTGCGGGTTCTTCCGACCTTACGGAGCCCTCGCGCTTTCTGGAGGACATCCCACCTGATCTGCTCGATGGAGATGCTACTTCGGTCCACACATGGGAACGCCGGACCTACGAAAGCGATACCACCTGGGAGCCTCAGATCGTTTCGCCACAGCAACCTCAATATGAGGCGGGTATGCGCGTCCAGCATGATGCTTTTGGCCAAGGCATCGTGCTCGGGACCGAAATCAACTTCGATGACGAGGAGGTGACCATCGAGTTCGAAGAACACGGCGTAAAGCACCTGGTCGCCTCGCTGGCAAACCTTGAAGTGCTTTCGGGATAAAATTATGAGCCGAGAGAACATTCAGCAGTTCCTGTTCATACTGGAGCGCCATAAAGGACCATCATGAATATCTTTCTGACCGGCGGGGCGGGTTATATTGGCTCCGCAGCCGCACAGACTCTCCTTGAGGCCGGCCACCAGGTTACGGTCTACGATTCGCTTGTGAAGGGCTATCGCGCGGCGGTGCCTGACGAAGCGCATTTCATTCGAGCGGATCTCGCCGACCTGGATGCCTTGCACGATGCCCTTTCATCTGAACCCTACGACGCAGTGATGCATTTTGCTGCATTTATCGAGGCGGGCGAAAGCATGCAGCTTCCGGGCAAATACTTTCACAACAACCTGGTGCTCTCCTGTGGTTTGATCGAAGCTGTCGCCAAAGTGGGCATTCCCCGTTTTGTGCTCTCCTCGACAGCCAGCGTGTACGCCTCAAGCGACGATCCGCTCACGGAAGGATCTCCGATCGGCCCCAATAACGTCTATGGTCAAACCAAGTTGATGATCGAGCAGGTTCTCGATTGGTACCGTCAGATTCACGGATTGCACTACGCTGCGCTGCGCTACTTCAACGCCGCCGGCGCGCTCTCTGAACGCGGCGAAGCACACCGGCCAGAGACACACCTGATCCCGCTCGTGCTGCAGGTCGCTCTGGGCCAACGTGAAGATATCAAGATCTTCGGTACGGATTACCCCACACCCGACGGCACCTGTATCCGCGATTACATCCATATTGCCGACCTGATCCAGGCGCATATATCTGCCCTCGACGCCCTTGAAAGCGAAGACAAACTGATCTATAACCTGGGAAACGGAGCTGGCTACTCTGTGCGCGAGGTGATCGAGGTGGCCCGTATGGTGACCGAGCACGAAGTCCCCGCGTCCGAAGCGCCGCGCCGTCCGGGCGATGCGCCGCGCCTGGTTGCCGATTCCTCGAAGATAAAGAGCGAGCTCAATTGGCAGCCGCAATATCCTGAGCTGGAGACGATTTTGCTCAGCGCCTGGAACTGGCACCGCGAGCATCCTCATGGATACGGGCACTAAAATGTCCCGGGAACTATCGATCTAAAAAGTTGGACGGAGCGCCTTGTGCCGACGCGTGCGCAACCTTGCCAAGCCCTCACTTCCCGTGTGCTGAAGCATCTCTGCAAAATCATTCGCTTATCAAGCTCTAACCTGCCGCTCAGCAAAACTTAATATCCATCCTTAAACTTGATCCCATGATCAAGTGGGTTTTTTCACAATGACTTCGACGGACCCCCGTCCAGTGTTTGGCGTTCTTTTAACAAACGTCGGCACACCTGAAGCACCTGAAAGCGGGGCTGTGCGCCAGTACCTGCGCGAGTTCCTGAGCGACAAACGCGTCGTCGATTACCCGCGCTGGCTGTGGCTGCCGCTTCTGCACGGCATCATTCTGCGCGTGAGGCCGCACCGATCGGCGTGCCTCTACCGCTCGATTTGGACGGATTCGGGCTCTCCATTGAAGATCATCATGGAGCGCGTCGCCGATAAGATGGAAAGTCATATTCATTCTTCCGGCGACCACTCGGTCGTCATCGAGGTCGGCATGCGCTACGGCAAACCCTCGATAGCCGGAGCGCTCAAAAAATTGCGCTCAGCCGGGGTCCAAAAAATAATCGTTTTCCCCCTCTACCCGCAATACTCCGGCACCACCACCGGCACGACCTTCGATGCGGTGTTCGAAGCTTTGCAGTCCTGGCCGCAGATCCCGGATCTCGAGCTCATCAGCGACTATCACGATCATCCTGCTTACCTGCAGGCGCTCGAGCAGCTCGTGCGCGCGACCTGGCAGGATCAAAAACGCCCCGACAAGCTGCTGATCAGTTTTCACGGAATCCCGCAGCGTTATGCTCGCGAGGGCGACCCCTATCCGCAGCAGTGTGAAAGGACCGCCGAACTGCTCGCAGAGGCACTGCACCTCGACCGGGATTTGTGGACGTACAGCTTCCAATCCCGTTTCGGACCAGAAGCGTGGCTGCAACCCTACACGGACAAGAAACTGGAGGAGTTCGGACAGCAGGGGCTGAGAGAACTGCACGTCATCGCCCCCGGTTTTTCAGTCGATTGTCTGGAAACGTTGGAGGAACTGCAGGTCGAAGGCCGCGAGATTTTTCATGAGGCCGGCGGCGGTTCTTTCCATTACATCCCTGCCCTCAACGACCACCCAAAACATATTCAGGCGCTCCACGCCATCCTTTTGGAGCGCCTGAACAGAACGCAATCCCACGATGTCAACGATCGGCGATAAGTTAAGCATGGATTCCGAGCTGGAAACAGCCAACCAGCGGATCGTCATCGTCGGTGGCGGGATCAGCGGTCTCAGCGCAGCCTGGTATCTGCAGCAAACCGCGCCAAATCTGCGGATCGATGTGATTGAAGCCGAGCATCGCTGGGGCGGGAAGATCGTCACCCATCGCGAGGTCGGCTTCATCGTAGATGGCGGCCCGGATACATTTGTAACCCGCAAACCCGAGGTATGGAACCTGGCTGGAGAGCTCGACTTGCACTCGCGAGTGATCGATGCCGGCAGCGAGACACGCGACATTCATGTCATGCACGATGGCCACCTTTATCCGATACCGCTATCTCCTTCAGCTTTTCTGCGTTCGAACCTGATCACCTGGCGCGGCAAGCTCAGGATGATCGCTGAGCCGCTCGTCCCTACCCGTAGAGATTTCGAGGACGAATCTCTGTCGGCGTTTGTGGATCGCCGGCTGGGGGCGGAAGCACGCCAGCGCTTCCTGGCCCCGGTTCTGGCGGGAATTTATAACGCGAATCCCGATCGGCAAAGCATCATGACGACCTCCCCGGTGATGCGTGAGATGGAGCGCCAACACGGCGGGCTCTTCCGTGGCGCGCTGGCACGAATGCTCTCGGCCCGTACAAATGAGAACCCGGAAAAGGAGCCTCCAGCCCGCTTTATTAATTTCGAATCAGGCGCCGAGGAGCTCATCGACACGTTGGTCGAGAATCTGGACGCCCGACTCCGCCTAAATACGGACGTCCAATCGATCGAGAACACAGATGGGCGTTACAAACTGACACTGTCCGACGGATCACAGGTCACTACGGATCAAGTCATCCTTGCGACACCCGCGAACGTGAGCGCTTCGCTGCTGAACGACATTGCGCCTTCCGCGGCGCGCCTGCTTTCGCAGATCGATTTCGCCAGCATCGGCACGCTAGCTCTGGTCTATCAGCCCGGCGATCTCCATTTCGACTTCCCCATTCGCGGTCTCATGATTCCGCGCAAAGAAAAACGCATTATCGACGCGATCACGTGGACGACAGCAAAATTACCTGAACGCACGCCCGGCAATGAAGAGATGCTGCGCGTGTTCTTCGGCGGCGCTCGCCCGGAGACTGCCGCCATGCCGGTTGACGAGTTGCTTCCGCTTGTTCGACAGGAGCTGGAGAAGATCCTGGGCGTTCAAACCGAACCCAGCCGCGTGTTTCATTTCGCCTGGCCACATGGTTACCCACAAGCCGATGTAGGCCATCTCCAATTGGTCGAAAAGATCGAGGCTGAACTACCCGCCGGCATCTTCGTCACAGGGAGTTCATATCGCGGCCTGGCGGTACCGGACTGCATCAACCAATCCATCCAAACCACCGCCAGGATAACCGGGACATTAATCAGTTCCGCATAATCAATTCACCAAACAAATGAGGAGGAGAAGATCTTCAATGACAACCGTCATGAGAATCGCCAATATCATACGCTTGGGCGCATTCCCAATCGCTTACGGATTGACTGGCGCGCTGGTCAGCGGCACGCTGAACCGCGTGATGATCGCCGATATCGGTCTTCCAGCTTCACTGGTTGGCTTCTTCTTCGCCATCCCGCTGCTCGTATCACCAGCTCGAACCTGGTTGGGTTATCGCTCGGATGCCTACCCCATACTCAAACGCCGCCGCGAACCATACATGCTGCTCGGCGCGATTGTTTTGACGATCGGACTTATCCTCGCGACGATCATCACCGTGCGCATCGCCAGCCTGACCGTGCTGCTGGTTGTCGGCGTACTGCTGTCATTCGTCCTTTATGGCTTTGGTCGAAACCTGGCTCATAATAGTTTCCAGGCCCTGCTTTCGGATATGTTCAAAGGCCCTCAGCGTTCGCGCGCCATCACCGGCTATGAAGTCGTCACTTTGCTGGGACTTGTCGCTGGCGCCGGAGGGCTTGGGCAAGCGCTCGAAACGTATGATCCTGCTCGTCTCGTCGCAGTCAGTCTTGGAGTGAGCATGATCGTGGTTGTGCTGACCCTCCTCGCCGCAATCGGCCAGGAGCAGGTGGACGAAATCATCGAGGAAGCTGCCGAAACCGCCCGCCGCACATCATTCGGCAAGGCGATGCGCGAACTGGTCCTGCCCGACCCACAGGTCCGTTTGTTTTTTGTCCTCGTCTTGCTGACATTCATCGGCACGCTGGCTCAGGACATCCTGTTGGAACCGTATGGCGCCCTCGTCCTCAACATGCCGGTCGGAGATA
>CBFDDM010000057.1:0-20905 GCA_965603565.1 uncultured Anaerolineales bacterium
TAGGGCACCATCCGCCAACGCGCCCATCATGCCGGTTCCACCCCCGCCAAAAACGATTTCAAGGCCATGTGCTGCGATAGCTCGGCCCATAGCCTCTGCAGCCGCAAGGTAATCACGGTCCATCTTATCGCTGGAACCACAGAAAATACACAATGTCCGGATTTTCGTCATCCTTCTCCCGCTCCGATTAGCACACAGAATTATTTCTCGTGAACGGCCTGGAAAGCATCGGTCAGCTTCCTGGCATGCTCATTAAATTCTTCTTCCGACGGCCTCACCGGCGCCTCCGCGTGCAGGTTCAACCCACTCGAATCCCCAGCGTAGCGTGGGATCACGTGCAGGTGTGCATGGAAGACAGCCTGCCCGGCAGCGCGACCATCGGCCAAGTACAGATTTACCGCCTCGCTGCGCAAGTCTGTGTTGCGAAGAGCTTTATCAAGATCCCGGCCGATGACGAACATACGCTCACATACCTCGTCGGGGACGTCTTGGACGCTGGCAGCATGTTCGTTTGGGATGACCAGTAGGTGTCCCGGATTGACCGGATTGATATCCAGAAACGCCGTGACCAGATCATCTTGATAAACGATGTGAGCGTCACCTTCGCCGTGAACAATGTCGCAAAATATGCATTCCGGATCGCGTGGCATCTTCTCCACTTTCGACTACCTGAATCCCAGCTGGGGTGGCTGATTTTACCATGTGGATTGACGCATGCCATTCGCCCATGGCACGATTGTGAATCTGGCTTGACCACGATGGTCGCAGGAAGGACAATGCACTGAGAATTTCGAAACCAGAAAGGCGATACGATGCAAGCTACCTTTCCCATTTTGATCCTTAACGCTCGGCCAGCCGCTGGCAAGAGCGAGATCATCCACGCGTTAAAGGCTCTACCTGCGCAGGAGCGCGCCGAGCGCTTTCACGTTGGAGCGATGCACGTCATCGACGATTTCCCCATGCTGTGGTCCTGGTTTGAGGAAGATCACATCCTCGAGAACGTCTTCAATCGACCCAGGCTGCACACAACGCCGGACGAGTACTTCCTTTTCGAGGACCTCTGGCACGTCTTAATCCAGCGGTTGTCGCTTGAATACATCAAGTGGAGGCGGGATACGGATGAACGCGCTACCGCTATCATTGAATTTTCACGCGGCGAGGAGCATGGCGGCTACTCGAAGGCCTATCAATATGTAGAGGATGAAATATTACAGATGGCATCCAGCCTCTATGTGAATGTATCATTCGACGAATCGCTTCGTAAGAACCGCCAGCGCTTTAATCCCGATCGTCCGGACAGCATCCTCGAACACGGTCTTTCTGACGAGAAACTCCAGACGCTCTACCGCCACGACGATTGGTCGACCTTTACAAGCGGAGACCCGGAATTTCTACAAGTGGGCTCAATGCAAGTCCCCTACGTTGTCTTCGAAAATGAAGATGACGTAACCACGCCCGGTGGCGAGCCGCTCTATAATCGGCTTCAGGGCTGTCTCGACCGGCTTTGGAGGCTCCATCAGGATCGAACAACGGTATAATCTCCACTGGCATCGAACAACATCTTGTGGAGTTACTATGAAGCGTTTCATCACACTCCTTTCGCTCGTTTTCCTGCTGCTGGCAGTCGTCCCTGCAAACGCACAAGAACCCGTCGTAAGGGCGGTCTTGTTTTACTCGCCGTTCTGTGGACACTGTCACAAGGTAATTAACGAAGATATCCCGCCTCTTTCTAACCAGTACAACCAGGAGGTCGTCTGGACCTACGTGGCTGAGGAGCCGGGCGAGGAGACCAGCGAGATCCCACCACTGGTTGCGATGGAGGGTGATGCACTCCAAATTCTGTTTGTCAACACAGCCACACCACTTGGCAACGAACTATTTGCTAGCGCCATTGAGTCCTACAAGATCCCCGATCCAGTCGGTGTGCCGACATTGATCATCGGGGATCAATACATGATCGGTTCCGTCGATATTCCCTCTCAACTTCCAACACTCGTATCGGATGGCCTGTCCGCCGGCGGGATCGACTGGCCGGATGTCGCCGGTCTCGAGGCAAGCGTAGCCCAATTGGTGCCTTTCGAAGAACAGCCAGCCGAGAGTGTCGAATCGGAAACACCTTCACGTGAAAACCAGGAACCCTCGGAAACAGAACCGCTTACATCCAATGAGCCCACCGCGGAAAACGTACCACCCGCAAGCAATAACCCTGGCCCGATTCAGTTGGAGCGTAACGAACTCAGCGTCAGGGAACGCGTCCTCATAGACCCGGTCGGCAACTCGCTCTCCATCCTCGTGTTGATCGGCATGGCGCTTGGCATGGTTGGTGTCGCCGCACGTTGGGTATCAAGCACCCAGAAGGTGGAAAACGTCGATCTTCCCTGGTATCTGCTCGTTCTGATCTTTGTGGGGATCGGCGTTGCCGCATACTTGAGCTTTGTAGAAACATCCGGCACCAAGGCGGTCTGCGGCCCGGTAGGCGACTGCAATACGGTCCAACAAAGCAAATACGCGACTTTATTTGGACTCATTCCCATTGGCACATTAGGATTGTTCGGCTACGTACTGCTGTTGATCAGTTGGTTCGTATCAGGCATGAAGTCCAAGCCGCTTGCGAACCTTGCGAAACTCGCCTTCTTCCTGTTCGCGCTGGCAGGAACGCTCTTCTCGATCTACCTGACCTTCCTCGAGCCGTTTGTGATCGGGGCGACCTGTATGTGGTGCCTGTCATCCGCCGTGATCATGACCGCGCTCACGATCTTGAGCACCGATCCGGCGCGCGATGCATTTCACAAAATTCGCACGACCTAGCATAGATCCAATAACGAGCCTCCGGACGTACTGCTAGATGTAACCGAAAACACGCGACATCATCTAATACAATAAGAATGATCGCGTACGAATAAATATATGGAGGCAATTGTCATCATGGAATTTGCAAAATTTATGTCCAGTGGATTGGGCCGTGGACTTCGCATCGTGGCCGGTCTGGCGCTGATTGCCGTCGGGATCTTCCTGATGGATGGGATCTGGGGCATCGTCGTTGCCGTTGTGGGCGCGGTCCCCTTCCTGGCCGGGCTATTCGACGTCTGCGTGATTGGCAGGCTGTTCCTCGGTACGCCCTTCAAAGGTGATGATCTTCGCGCCGAGATGCAGGAATAACCGTTTCGACTGGAACTTAATTCGACACAGGGAGATGCTTGACGATCTCCCTGTGTATTTAAATTGTCGTAATCTTAAGCCTGTCCAAATCTGATCAACAAAGAAGAATCGTCATGGACCTCAGAGGCCCACTATATATCTTCGCCGCTTTTGCCCTGTACAGCGCGCTGCACAGTGCCCTGGCTGCACGCAGTGTGAAAGAGTGGGTCCGGAATCGCTTCGGAGAGACCGGCAAGCGATACTACCGCTTGGTTTACAACGTGATCGGTGTCGTAACCCTGCTCCCGATCCTTGCGCTGTTAGCGGCATTCCGCGGAGAGCCGCTTTATACCTGGCCAAGCCCATGGATCCTGGTGGCGCTCGTTATTCAGGGCGCAGGAGCGCTGATCATCGTAATCGGCCTGCTGCAGACCGGTGTATGGTCTTTCTTCGGGCTTGAGGTTCTCTCTGGTGGATCGCATTCGAGTCAGGATGAGCTGATCACGTCCGGATTGTACGGGTGCATGAGACATCCGCTCTACACCGGCGGACTGCTCATGCTGTGGTTCATGCCCATCATGACGACAAGCTTGCTTGCCTTCAACATCGCCTCGACACTTTACCTCTACGTTGGAAGCATCTTCGAGGAGCAGCGCATGCTTGCCGCGTTCGGCGAAGACTACGCGCGTTATCGAAAGCGCGTGCCGCGCCTCATCCCCATCCCGGGTTGCCCAGATAACGATTAAGCTACCTCCCGATTGACAACCGACCCCCAATGGTCCTATTGCGCCATTCCCACAACTAAACCATAATAGTCTAGACTTATCCGGTTTGTCCAATTTTGTGATCGATTTCACATACTCAGCACCGCTTAGGTGCCCCTCAACCGTGCTTATCCGGCTAAATCAACCCAACGAACCCAACATCCCACCCTGAACTGCCAGTGCATGACAGAGTTCATCTCAATCAACTTGATGATGATCGCTCCAGATCCAGGAGTATTATGAGATCGTCGAAAATATTTATTTGGCTTCTCGCGATTCTGGCCTTAGCGCTGACATCAGGCTGCAACCGCCCGCTTGGTCCACGAACAGGTCCAAGTGCCCTCGATGCCTGGATCGATAAACCGCTGCACGGCAGCACATATGCGCTTGGACCCATCGATGTGCTCGCACATGGATCAGCCTACTCGGAACTGCAACAGTTCGAGCTTTCATTCAGCCCTAAGGAGAGCGATCAACGGACGCTGGTTGAAGCCAAAGCACCCGGGATCATCTACCAGGGCGAGGGTAGTCGATCGACCTTGCTCGGTCAGGTCAGTTGGACATGGACGCCGCCTACAGCCGGCAAGTTTACACTCTACGTACGAGCGCGTGGGCCGGAGAATTCATGGAGCGAGTACGCCCGTGCGCAGGTTTTGATCACTGCTCTTAAACCTCTAGATAGTGACTTCACCCAACCTCAGCCAACCGGGGATGTTCCGCAAATCGTGGCGATCGCTACAGCGACCCCCACACCCACACCTACCCCCACAGCCACACCTACAAACACACCAACAGCCTCGCCGACGCTCCCCCCGGCAGAGCTCGTCAAGTTGTCAATCTCGACCAACAAAGTTTATTACGATGGCACCTCATGTTCGCCCCAAAATGTCACGCTGCGTGCCCGTGCCTCCCATCCAAATGGAATCGATGCCTTGCTTTTCTTCTACCGTCTACGGGATCAATCCAGCGGAACGCAGACGGGTTGGTCCAGCGGTCAATCGATGTTCATTGCAGGCGACGATATTTACTCGCTCACACTCAGCGGTAGACAATTAGCTCAGCTGGGCAGCTTCGGTGGGTTAAACGCGACGGTCAGCTACCAGTTTGTGCTGCAGCCGGCTCAAGGTGAAACCGTGAGAAGCGCCGTTTTTGAGGATTTAACCCTTTCCCGGTGCATCACGGTCATCATCCCGGGTCCGATCTACACCGAAACACCTACGGTGAAATGAATTTGTTCAGCAACGTTTCGCCTGGAAGGCATGGCAAGCAAGGGATCATTTCCCGATTTGATGAAAGGATGCCTCGATGAGGACGCCCATAATCAGATGGTTGCTCATCGCAGCTCTATTCATGGTCGGTGTGCTCGTCGCAGCTGCAGTGATCCTCCGTCCATGGGAGATTGCTTCCGTCAGGCGCCAGGCGCAAACTCAGCACATTTTCGCGCTATCACTGTCTGATTCTGCGATTCCACTGCACAGCACCGCCAGCATTCCGATTGAGATCAGCTCTGATGCGGGCGTCGAAGAGATTCAGCTATGGGTGAACAGCCAGATTTGGGCTGAAGAGCGGCTCGATCCACCCCAGAGAATTGTCCGGCGCGAGTGGGATTGGACTCCTTCCGGAGAAGGCCAACACGAGCTGATCTTGCGCTACACAGAGATTGATGGGCAAACAACGACCTCCCCCCCGGTCGACGTCTATGTGCTTTCAAGCCTGGATGTCTATTTTCCCGTAGATTACGAAACCCAGCAAGGAGACACGCTCGCCGGGATTTCTGACCGATACAATACCCCGCTTCCGCTGCTGCTCGAGTCAAACCCCGAGATCGACCGAAGCTCAGAGCAACCTCTCGAACCAGGCACTACGCTGTTGGTACCCGTGGCAATTCCCAATGCACCCCCAGTCATGCCCGAGTCCGGAGAGGCACCCGCACCTCCTGCCAAAGCTCTCGAAGAGTTCATTCCAACCTCACAGCTTAGGCCCTCCCAGCCAGGTCAGGCAACGAACGCAAACCTGCCACCGGAAGCATTATTTCCTGGCTTTCGAATCGTGGGCGATAAGCTAGAGACTCCTGTGCCGGTCGACAGGCTCTATTTTTACTATCGACTAGACGATGGAGCGTGGCAGCGTGGGCCCGCTGACCCCGATGCGTTCTTCCTTCCAGATGGCGACGGTCTATTCGATGTTTCGCTCGAGCTGGACCTGGAAGCACTTCAGACCCTGCCCGATCCTGTACCCCTCGAAATAGAAGTGTGGGGCTGGGAGGGCGCGAACCTAATCTTCTTAGGTCTCTATCGCGATATGGTCGGAGGGCCGCAAGGTCCACTTACCTGGCCCCCGAGGGAAACACAACTCAAGGCGTTGGAATACAACGAATCCGGCAGCTCTATATACAGTACGATCATCAACATCTCCGGCGATCAGCCCACGCTGAGACGTGAGTTTGAGTGGAGCAGCCGCGCGCCGGATGCAGGCTATGTCTTATGGCAAGTGTCCAGCCTTCCGTTTGATAATCCGGAAGCCGCCAATTACATCTTGCACGCGGGCGAGAGGCCGGGACGCGCGGGGGAATTTTCGCTCAACTTTCGCGATTATTTCCGGACGTTCAGTGGCGATAGTGGCGACGGCAGTTTACTAGGCGCAATCTCGGGCGCCATTCAGGACACCAGGAACGCATTGTTTGGAAGCTCTACACCAGAGCAGGCTCTGTACCCCTTCGTCCCAAACACATTCTACGTTCGCGTGATCCCGATGACCGATAGCGGCCCCGCCGGCAAACCATCGAATACCGTGATGGTTCAATTTACACCGGCTGGCGTACCTGTCGAGACTGCGGGACCGCTGGAAGGTCCGGTCTACGACGCCCAGATACTCGAGTTTGTGCCCTATCGCGCCGCAGATCCAGCCTACAGCGCGTGCTTCGTGACGAACAAGGACATTCAGCACTGTAGGACATCTGACACCACACTTACCTTCGATGACACCGAAGATTTCTTTTCTGGTGATTTTGAAATTGAGGTGGAGGAAGAGTGCACGACCCTCGCCTATGAAGGGACACTGAGCTGTGGTTGCCCGGGTGTGCCGTGCGAAACTGAAGACGAGGGATGCGGCTGGAATCCTTTCTGTTACCTGGGCAAAGGTGTCGAAGCTCTCGGCAGCGCACTGAAAGCAGGGTATGACTGGATTGCCGAAAACTATAACGACGCGGTCGCATTCGTCAAGGAGTTAGCCGCAAAACTCAACCCGCTCTGCATCCAGGCCAAACTCGCCGCAGACGCGGTCGGCGGTGAAACCGTGACCGCAGATGATGTCGATGCAGTATGTAAAGCCGTTGCCGACATCGCAGTCACGGCGGTGATGGCTTACTTCGGGCTGCCGCCCAGCCTACCGGAGTATGACAAGCTGGTTAATGAGGGATTGGATTATGCGATCGGGGTGGCAACCTCCGAGATGGGGTTCGAGTGCAACAAGCAGTGCCGAGACTTGATAAAGAAGGGTTTCAAATCGGTTACCAGCGGGGAGAACTTGCTGCAGGCCGGCCTAGAGATGGGCGCGGATGTGGCCGCCGAAGAACTTGAGGAAATCGGCATCGACTGCGATCAAAAGTGCAAAGACTTGATAACAGAAGGCGTGCAGGGCAAAGCGACCTCGGGACAGCTGACCGATGTCGCCCTCGACCAGGCGACCGATCAAATCGTAAACGCGCTCAACGAGGAGGATTACGATTGCGGTGCTGAATGCGAGGAGCGCATACGCAATGCTCTCGAACAGGGCAAGGCCATCGGTGATTTCGCTGCCAACAGCGCAGGCGCGGGTCAGCAGCCTGAGCCCTGGTATGTCCCGCATCCCCTCGCTACCGAACAGCAAGCGGTCCTGCGGATCGAGATCTTTCGCCGCTGGGAATCGGCCGAGGTACCGGATGCCGACGTTGCCAAGTGCAACCTGGCGATTTTCAACCAGGCCAGCAACGCACATTTCAGCCAACCGGTTGAGGGCAAGCTGTTCAGCGATGAGGGGCTTGAATTACCGGTGCTCGAGCCGGGCGACTCGATGGTCATCCCCGTCGTGCTGGAGCGAGTTCCCTGGTTCATGCCTGAAGGCCTTTCTTGGGAACCAGGTCCTGGAATTGGCAACGCGATCGTGGGTGCTCTTATCGATCCCGACTACGGCTCCTGGCAAGCATTTTATCGGGGATCGCAAATCACAATCGAGGCCACCGGGCCGCAGTTCCTGACACTCGATGGCCAGGGCGGCCTGGTCAGCTTGCCCTGTATTTCTACCGACAGTTACAACACCATAATCCCCCTCTCTCCGTGAAGGAGGACCGTACTGCTGGTACAGCCGTTTGTCTCGGCAGAATTTGCCGCATCAGTCTCGATTGGCTAATTCGCGTTCATTTTCGGGAGCGATCAGGAACAGACTTAGCGAGGCAGGTTGGCCCTGCGCAGGCAATGGCGTAGAGCATGACAGAGCAATCCGATTGCCGACTACAGGGCATGCTACAATCGCATGCACATGCCAAAGGAATCCGACCGGTTGCACCACGCATTTAAACAAGCCCACATCTTTAAAGACCTGAAACCCGATCAGATCGAGGCGGTCGCCGACCACTTCCGCACGCGCGCGCTGAAGGACGATGAGATTCTTTTTCATCAGAATGACCATGCTGCTGTTTTTTACTTGATCCTCGAAGGCCAACTGAAGATATTGCAGACGACGGCGGAGGGCTTCGAAGTCATCCTGCATGTGCTCGGCCCGGGCGACATCGTCGGCGCGCTGCCCACCATCGGGGAAGGCACTTACCCGGCCAGCGCGACGTCATTAGGTTCGACGCTGGTTGCCTTCGTCGATGCCGAATCATTCGACCACATCCTGCACAAGCACCCTCTCGTCGCCAGGAATTTACTGCGTTTTGCGACCAAAGTTTTGCAGCGATCCCATCTTAAAATCCGCGAACTTGCCACCGAACGCGTGGAACGCCGCATCGCCCGCGCTCTGAGCAGATTAGCCGGACAGTTAGGCCGCAAAGAGAACGGCAAGATCCACCTCGACTTTCCACTCTCGCAGCAAGACCTGGCAGAAATGACCGGAACCACTGTCTACACGGTGAGCCGCACGCTCAACGAATGGAAACGTCAGGGTATCCTCGATCACGGTCGTGAACGCATCGTCATCCTTGAACCCCACAAGCTGGTCGAGATCGGCGAAGACCTACTCAAGTAGTCTACCCTCTTTGCGCCAGCACAAAGAAGACCTGTTTTATCTGGTATATGCTTATACTGTGACACACGTTGAGATCGACGAGTCCCTATTAGATTTCCCCATCAACGAGCTTATCAAGCTTCATCCAGAAGTCGTGTCTCTCATGCTTTCGAGCCAGATGGATTGTGTTGGTTGCGACTTTGACCGTTTTCATTCACTCCGCACCGCGCTCGACCTGTATGGCATAGATCACGACGACTTCGTCGAGAAGTTTGCCGCGTCCGTTTATGGGAACAGTGGAGGTAAATCATGAAGAGAAGTTCTTTTATTATTGGCGTACTTTTGGTGGCTCTACTAGCAATCAGCGCTTGTTCACCGGAAGCCACACCCTGGATACCCACACCAACTCCTGCCACCCCCGACCAGGAAGGGCAGTCTGCCAGCGAACAGGAAGAGAGCGAGCACGATGATGAGCACACCGTCGCTGATACGGAGCAGCAGGAACTGGGTGAACCCGATGTACACTACACGCTGCTGACCGGTGGCGATACCGGCATGTTGGTCTATATCGGACAGGGTGGCGAAATCGACGAGCTGCAGAATCCAACCCTAACCGCCGACCCAGGTGATGTGGTCCAAATCACGTTGATCAACGCCGACAATATCCAGCACGACCTCATCATCGACGAGCTGGGAGTGCACAGCGAACATCTGGAGGATATTGGCGCCCAAACCACGATGGAGTTCCGGGTTGATGAAGAGGGGGAATACGAGTACTACTGCTCGGTCCCAGGCCACCGTCAAGCGGGCATGGTGGGCAGGTTAGTCGTCGGTGATCCTCCAAGTCTCGCCGCCACAGCACCTTCCATCGTGACCGATCCCGCGCGGGTACCTGAGCCTGTTGGAAGCAGAGCACCAACGTTGGTGGAAGTCGGCCTAACTGCTCAAGAAATTGTCGGACAACTCGCCGATGGCACAACCTATACGTATTTCACATTCAACGGTCAGGTTCCCGGCCCGATGATCCGAGTGCGCGTGGGAGACACCGTCGAATTATCACTGACCAACGACACCGACAGCACGCTCTCCCACTCGATCGACCTGCACGCCGTCAATGGACCGGGAGGCGGGGCAGTCTACACCGAAACGCCACCTGGAGAGACGCATGCCTTCTCATTCCAGGCGTTAAATCCGGGCGTCTATGTGTACCACTGCGCGACGCCCAGCGTGGCACATCATATCGCCAGCGGTATGTACGGTTTGATCGTCGTTGAGCCTGAAGGAGGCTTGCCCGAGGTAGACAGGGAATTCTACGTCATGCAGGGCGAAATCTACACCGAGCAACCATTCGGGACGCCGGGGCAGTTAGATTTCAGCATGCAGAAAATGCTGGACGAAGCGCCTGAGTACTTTGTGTTCAACGGCGCCGCTGCTGCGCTGGCTAGCGACGAATTTGCGCTGCGCGCCAATGTCGGCGAAACCGTGCGTATTTTCATGGGCGTCGGCGGTCCAAACTTCACCTCGTCATTCCATGTTATCGGTGAGATTTTCGACCGTGTCTATCCCTATGCTTCCCTCACCTCGCCCCCCCTCACCGACGTACAGACCGTGAGCGTCCCGCCCGGGGGCGCATGGGTCGTCGAATTCGAACTGGATGTGCCTGGTCGCTACATCCTTGTCGATCACGCGCTGAGCCGTCTGGAACGCGGCTTGGTAGGCTTCCTTTATGCTGAGGGTGAGGACGCGCCAGAAATCTTCAGCGAGATCGAACCTTAAGATTGTCGTCGTTTGCTAGGTCCTTCTAGAGCAGGGGTGCATCGGGATGCGCCCCTGCCGTCTATTTGTGAATGAAATCATATAATCAGGTAGGGCAACCGGCCGGTCGCCCCTACTTGCAAACAGCAGAATTGTGAGGATAGGCAATGTCCAATCAAACCTTTTTCTATGCTGGGGACCTCAACGTGCTGGTTGAGGACATACCAGACGACACGATCGTCAGCCGGACCTTTCACGAGGATGACCGCTCAAAAGCGATCCTCTTCGGATTCGCTCCCGGCCAGGAACTCTCCGAGCACACTGCTTCCCAGCCGGCGATCCTGCATTTCCTCAAGGGCGAAGCGGATCTGACCCTCGGCGACGAGCAGCTGCAGGCTCGACCGGGCACGTGGGTCCACATGCCTGCCCGGCTTCCTCACTCGATTCTCGCCAGGAGCCAGACCTTGATGCTCCTGATCTTGTTTCAATCCTAAACCTGAAATCGGAGTTCAGCGATGCCCCGCCTCACCCGCTGGTACTTGCGATCGTCACTGATCTACCTCGTCGTTGCCCTCTTCATTGGTCTGATCCTGGCGGCGCGGCCGATACTCGGACTGCCCCCCTCCGTGGCGAATCTACGCTCTGCTTTCTTTCATCTCTTCGTTGTGGGCTGGATCACGCAGTTGATTTTCGGCGTGGTCTACTGGATGTTCCCGAAGTATTCGAGCGAGGCTCCTTATCGCAGCGTGACGCTCGCCTGGGTGACCTTCATCTTTCTCAACATTGGCTTGCTGGCGCGCGCTGTGATCGAGCCGGCCTTGAATATGATTGCTGCTCCAATCTGGGGTCAGCTGCTGGCTCTATCCGCACTCTTGCATCTCATCGCCGGCGTCACTTTTGCGATCAACAGTTGGTCCAGAGTTAAGGTTCGCTGAGATGCCGCGTTTAAGCGCTTTTGCAGTCCGCGCTGCGTTGATTCACCTGGTACTGGGTTTTGGGATTGGGGCCCTGTTGCTCGGCAACAAAGGCCTTGCGATCCACCCCGCACTCTGGGCACTGCTCCCTGCCCATATCGATTTTCTTCTCTTCGGTTGGACGGCGCAGCTTGCGATGGGTGTGGCCTACTGGATCCTGCCGCGCCACAGGCGTACTCCGAAAAGGGGCAACCCCGCACTGGCCGCCTCTTCCTTCTCAGCGCTTAATCTGGGCGTGGCAGTTGTCGTTATCTCGCCCTGGGTTCCATTCTCAGATTCAGCTCGGCTGGCCGGCCGCTCGCTGGAATTTCTCGCTGTCGTCCTGTTTGCGTACTCTGCCTGGCGCCGGGCAAGCTCGAGCTAGAGTCGATCCACGGACTGCATTTCTGCAATCATGACCTGTAAGCATAGTCGCGGATGCGTTGCGCCGGCTTGAACCGATGTATGCCAGATTTATGTCGACTTTGTTTGCAGAAGCATATCGCGGCTGCGGAACAGCAACACAACCGTGAGGACGATCAACCCGATCCCAATCAAGTTCACCATTTCCCAGCTAGCCAATTGCAACACCGCACCTGCTGAGAGCGAGGCTGTGGCTTGAATTCCAAAAACGAGAAAATCGTTCAACGCTTGAGCCCGGAAGCGCTCCCCCGGCGCATAGGTTTGTGTCAGCAACACGGTCGCTGACACGAAGAGGAAGTTCCATCCCAGTCCTAACAGGATCAACGCCGTGTAATATGCCGGAAGCGACGCGGCTCCGACCCCCACAATTCCGCTCGCCAGCAGGATCAGTGCACCACCGAGCATCACGCGCTGCAACCCCAACCGGTCGATTAGATAGCCCGTAAAGAGCGAGGGAACATACATGGCGGCGATGTGGCTCTTGAGTATGTTCGAAGTCGTTCCTAGTGGGTATCCGTATGTACCGGATAAGTGCACGGGCGTTGCGGTCATCACGAACGTCATCACCCCGTAGCTCACCGCAGCGGTGAATACGGCCATCCGATACGTCGGTTGAGCGGCGACTTCTCGCAAGGACCTGCCAGATTCTCGCGCCTTGAGCGTTAGCTGCCCTTGTTCTTGATAGAAGAGCAGCACGATCACCGTCAAGCCGTAGACCGCCGCCATAACGACAAACGAGCCCATGTAGAGTGTTCCCGGGAACAGCTCGCTGGCGCGCACGGCGATCTCAGGTCCTAATAAACCCGCCGCAATGCCACCCAACAGGACGAACGAGACCGCTCGACCCGAGCGGGCAGGCTCGACCGATTCTGTCGCCGCGAAACGGTACTGCTGCACGAAGGCCCCATGTGCGCCGATCAAGAAAGTCGCCAGGCACAACAGCGTGAAACTGCTCACACTGACCGCATATCCAGCCAAGAGCGCAGCGAGGCCCGCCATCGCGGCTGCTGATGTGAAGCCGATTTTGCGACCAAACGCCCTCATAAAAAAAGCAGCCGGCAATGTGAAGAGCGCTAATCCCACCACCATGATGGCGACGGGAAAGGTCGTCAGGATCGGGGTAGGTGCCAGTTCCGCACCAAGAATACCGCCAAGCAAGACGACGATCGGTATGCCGGACATTGCCAGAGCCTGAGCCAGGCTAAGCGTAAAGACGTTACGCATGGATCATCTCCACTCCTCGAGAACATAATCCAACAGGACTGCAACCTGCGGAACACTTCTCCAATTATTTTGGAAGGATTCGGAAACTTTCAAATCAAGCCACCGCCCACCAGTCGATCGCCTCGCGCAAACCCAGACTCGCAAGCTGCTCGCGAATCAATGCGCGCGCCCCGCGTGAGCGCACGGCGGCGAGCACGACGGGACTATCATATTTTGACCATTCCCCCTTCAATTCCTCAGGTGACAGGATCGGGCGGTCTTTGCGTGTTCGCCCGATCTTCTTCGGGTCTATATCGATAAATGATACGATCGGCGCGCCCTCACTTAAAAGATGCTTTGACAGCCGGCGGCCCATTTGACCGGCGCCCCAAACGATCACGGCATCTCTATCAGCCATCGGTCCCCGTGTCAGATAATGCGCCTTTGCGCGCAGAAAGTTCTTTACCGAGTATCGTGAATCAGTTCGCGTGAGACGCTGCGGGTGCTCCCGCCAGTAAAGTAGGATCTCCGGGATCTTGGTGAATTTCGCCCCCTCCAGGTACATGCGCAGCCATAAATCATAATCCTCCGGCCAACCGAACTCCTGATAACCACCGAGCTGCTCCACCCAGCGTTTTCGGAACGTGACGGAGGGATGCGCTAACGGGCTCTCGACGAATATTTCACGGGTGATGTCAGCGTGCGTCACCAGGCTGTTCAACCAATCGATGTATATACGGAATCCCTCACGGACGTCAGCCGCCGGAAAACCTTCAACCAGACTGGACAACACGGCGACTTCGGGGTGCTCATCCAGATAATTCACCTGACGAGCGAGCCGGGTGGGATGAGCGCGATCATCGGCATCCATGCGTGCCACGTAAACAGCGCGGCAAGCCGCCAGCCCCCGGTTCAGCGCCGGGATGATGCCGGCGTGGGGCAGCGCCAACACGCGCACACGCTCATCCCTTCGCGACCATTGTTCTAGTCGGCTCAACGTTCGATCCGTTGAGCCGTCGTCAATGGCTACAATCTCAAACGCTTCCAACGTCTGCGCGAGCAGCGATTCCATCGTTTCGTCAAGCGTGGACTCGACGTTGTAGCAGGGCATCAGCACCGACACGCTCGGCGCTTTCTTGGTATGATTTTGCTGTTCACTCATAGTTGAAAATGGAGTCTTCCATGGATTTAACCAATCTGGATATCCCCGCCATTCGCGAAGCCATTGTAGCCTTTTTGCCGCGCTTGGGCCTGGGATTGCTTGTGCTGCTCATCGCATGGCTGTTCTCTCGCTGGGCCAGCAAGGTATTGAAGAACCGACTCGACCAGCAGAACGCCGATCCAGAGTTGATCACGCTGCTGCAGATGGTGACGCGCTGGGGGATTCTTGTCCTGGGCATCGTGCTCGCACTGGAGCAGATCGCGCCCGGTCGACTGACCACGCTCCTCGCCGGTGTAGGGATTCTCGGTGTGACGATCGGCTTTGCACTGCAGGACGTCGCCAAGAATTTCGTCGCCGGAATCCTGCTGCTCATCACGCAGCCGTTCGAGCTTGGCGACACAATCATGGTCACCGACTACACTGGAACAGTGATCGCCATCAATCTACGCTCGACCGAACTGCGGGAACTCGACGGGCGTTTTGTGATTATCCCTAACGGCGACATCTTCGTAAGTTCGATCGTCAATTACTCGCGTTCGATAGAGCGTCGTGTGGAGCTCAACCTTGCCGTCACACCCGACACAGACCTGCAGAAGGCTGTAAGGACAGGGCTTAGTGCCCTCGACGGCACCACCGGCGTGATGACCGATCCAAGACCCATGCTCATCTTTGACTCCTTCGGCGATTCGACCATCAATGGCTTCTTGCGCTATTGGGTCGATACGGCTCAGGCGGATCTTCTGGAGACACAGCACGGGGTCCTTCAGAATGTTCAGCAAGCTTACGACCGGGAAGGTATCGTCATGCCCTACCCGACGATGGAAGTCTCGCTGCTCAACCAGGAATAATACAAGCCGGAGACATTGAAAACCCGGTCCATGTGGACCGGGTTATATTTTTTTTCAATGGCCAGGGAACGCTAACGTGACAATTTCGGATCGAGCGCGTCGCGTAGGCCATCCCCGAGCAGGTTGAAACCAAGCACCAGGAACATGATCGAAAGCCCCGGGAACAACACCATCCAAGGCGAAGTAAAGATATGGCTCTTGTTGCGGCTGAGGAGCAAGCCCCACTCGGGCGTCGGTGGTTGCGCGCCCAGACCCAGGAAACCCAGACCGGCCGCATCGAGAATCGCAGTTGCGATTCCCAGCGAAGCGGCCACGATGATGGGTGAGAGCGTGTTGGGGAAAACATGTCGCCACAAGATACGGTTGCTCCTAACACCCGATGCTCTTGCCGCAAGCACGTAATCGTTATTCTTTTCTGAGATCACGGTTGAGCGTGCAATGCGTGCATACGAAGGTATCGAGACGATGCCCACTGCCAGCATAGCGTTGAACAAACCTGGACCAATCACAGCGACAATAACCAGAGCCAATAGGATAGTGGGAAACGCAAGCATGATGTCCATGATGCGCATGATGATACTGTCGACGATCCCGCCGATGAAGCCAGAGATAGCGCCGATTGTCGCCCCAATGATGATCGCAAATCCGACCGCGAAAACACCCACACGGATGGAAATTCGTGATCCGTAAAGGATCAAGCTCAAAAGGTCACGGCCCAGATCATCTGTACCCATCAGATGTTCCCAGGACGGTGGCTGCTTCGACTCGCGCGGGAAGACTTTGAAAATCCCAGCTTCGTTTGGATCCTGTGCTGCCAGAAGGGGAGCGAAGACGGCAATAAGCATCACAATGCCAATGATGACCATTCCGGCGATTGCCAATTTGTTTTTGAACAAACGATCACGCACGTCGCGCCAGGGCGAACGAGGCTTGCGCTCCAGGCGGAGCGCCCCGGCAGTTTGCTGATCGGGTAGACTTGATCCTTCGGGTTTCTTCGCAATATCGATGTCGGTCATGATTTAGTACCGTATTCTCGGATCGAACCATGCATAGGAGATGTCAACCACAAGGTTGACGCCTACGAAAATAACTGCAAACACAAGCACCGCCGCTTGAACCACCGGGAAATTCCTCGCCACGATGGCGTTGACCACCCAGCGCCCCATGCCAGGCCAGGCGAAAATTGTCTCGGTCAAGATTGCACCTGCTAACAGCAACCCAACCTGTAAACCGATGACGGTAACAACAGGCAGCATCGCATTCTTCAACGCGTGCTGCATCACCACCGTCCGTTCGCGCACACCCTTGGCGCGTGCGGTGCGGATGTAGTCCTCACTTAGAACCTCCAGCATCGCAGAACGGGTGATGCGCGCGATAAAAGCCGTGGGGATCGTCGCCAACGCGATTGCAGGCAAAGCAAGGTGATGTAGCGCGCTCCACAGAGAATCCCAATTGGCCGTCATGATGCTGTCGATCACATAGAGGCCGGTAATCGTCTCAACCCCCATCCCGGAGCCGATACGTCCATTGGTTGGGAACCAACCTAATTTCAAGCCGAACGCCCACAACAGCATCAACCCCAACCAGAAGATCGGCATGGACACACCGATTAATGCGCCTATGGTCGTGTTCAGATCGATCCAGGTGTTGTGTTTATACCCTGCTAGCGCCCCAAGTGGGATGCCGATAAGAACTGCGAGGAAAATTGAACCCAGCGCTAATTCGATTGTCGCCGGGAAGAACTGCTTGAGCTCCGAGCCAACGGGGCTCCTTGTAAGAATATTGGTCCCAAAATCGCCCTGCGAAATCCTTCCCAGGTAACGACCATATTGGATAAGAACCGGGTCATCCAGGCCCATCTCCTCACGAATCTGAGCTCTGAGCTCTGGCGTCACGTGCTGCCCAGCGATTGCAGCTGCTGGATCTCCCGTAAGGAGAAGCATGCTGTAGGCAAGAAAGGTGACCCCTAGGAGGACAGGGACCGCCCATAATATTCGCCGTAAGATATAACTACCCATTTTCTTTCAGGTTTCCTTTAGCCTTGATAGCCTAGGTGTTTCATATTGTATTCGAACTTCGGTAGATGATCGGGACCGGGGGGGAGGATCACATCTTCCCCCCTCCCACACCACCGGACATGCGGGCCCGCATTCGGTGGTTCGCCAGACATTTCACTGGAACATAGACGATGTGACGGACTTTCCATACGTCACGTGCCGGGCGTATGAAAAAAACCGGGGGGAGTATCTACTCCCCCCGGGAGGTGATCACTCAGTCAGGCTAGTTTTCGATCGTGAGGTAGGTCAATACCTCGCGGACCGGACTGGGTACGTAGCCATTAACCTCTGCACGCATCAGTGTCGGGGGTGTTCGATGAACAACAGGAACACTAATTATTCGGTCAAAGATCATCTGGTTTATTTCTTCGTACATTGCCTGGCGCGTCTCGAAGTCGACCTCAGCAACAGCCTCTCGCAACATCTGCGCGATTTCTTCATCGGGCGGCGCGCCACCATCTGCGTCATGATTGAAGGAGGTATCACCACCACAGAAGAACACACAAAGGAAGTTGTCAGGGTCACCGTTGTCGCCTACCCATCCGAGCATGAAGAGATCGTAAGGTTCACCGACCTCAAGCGTGTCGACAAGGTATGGGTCCGGCCATGCAGGTGACTGGATCTCGGTATTCAAGCCGATTTCCGCCAGGTTCGCCTGAATGAACTCACCTGTCTGCTGCGGGAACGGGAAGTATGCTCGCGACACCGGCATCACGTAGAAGATTACCGGGTCCGGGATCTCAACACCTTCATCGATCGCGGCTTGCAGGTATTGCTGCGCCAGTTCCGGATCATACTCGAAGTCTTCGATGTCTGCGTTAAAACCCCAGAGGCTTGGCGGCTGGAACTGTGAAGCTGGTTCCGCGTCTCCAGGATAGATCGCGTCGATCATGCCCTGTTTGTCGATCGCGTGAGCAATCGCCAGCCGGACATTTTCATTCTGCAGCCATTCATGCGCCCAGTTGAAGCCCAGATAGCCGACATTGAACGCGGGGTTGTAAACCACTTTCAGATCATCGTTTGCCTGAGCCTGTGCAATATCATCCGCTCCGGGGCTGGACCAGAGGCTGATCATATCGATTTCGCCGGATTGGAGCGCCAAGAATGCAGCCGAGGCGTCCGGAATCACACGGTACGTGATCGTATCCAGGGTGGGCAGCTCGCCCCAATAATCATCAAAGCGAGCGAGTGTCATGTGATCTTCCTTGACCCACTCTGAAACCATGAAAGGTCCAGTACCGACGGCCTGACCTTCAGCCGTTCCGTACACATCGCCTTGCTCCTCGACTGCCGCCGGGCTGGCAAAGCGGAAGTTCTCCATTGCCAGCGTGTTTAAAAGGCTTGCATTTGGAACATTGAGCGTAAGTTTGACGGTGTAGTCGTCCAGCTTCTCAATTTCGGCAAGCACACTCGATTCATCGCCCTTGAAGCCCTGGAACATATAGTCCCAATAAATGAACTGATCCGCGCCAAGGTTGTAAGGGTTCTCGGTGTCCCACCAACGTTCGAAGTTGAAAACAACCGCATCTGCGTCAAATGGGGTGCCGTCGTGGAAGACTACTCCCTCACGCAGATTGAAGGTCCATTCCAGGCCATCCTCGCTGGCTTCCCAAGAAGTCGCCAGGCTCGGAACCGGCGTGGTTGAGCCCTCTTCGAAGGTTGTCAGCCCCTCATAGACATGTGAAGCTGGTGCGAGGCTGTTTGCACTGGTTTCCAATGCAGGGTCCATTGTGCCTGCATCAGCCGACTGCGCGAAGACCAGGTCTCCGCCTGCCATCGGCTCTTCCATGGGCTCCTCTTCTTCAGGTTCCTCCATGGGCTCTTCTTCCGCCGGTTCTTCAGCAGCGGGCTCCTCTGCGGCGGGTTCTTCCGCCGTCGGGGCGCATGCTGCGAACAGGAAGCTTGCTGCAACCAAAAGGCTGAGCAATACAAATAGTGTTCGGCGTTTCACGATGTTCTCCTCCATTCAAGAGAATTTGATAGAAACCTCTTATGCGAAATTGGCGTATTTCTCGTGGGCCTCACCTCCCTCTTCGAAAACGCTGAGCCCGCATGGGCGTGTATGTCACCGTCGCGCCGAATACCGCTCGGCGCGACATGCAGGTCAGGCTATGGATATATGCTTTATTGTATTACTCATACTCATGAAGGTCAACCATGGTTCATTACAAGACTATTAAGCGCGTTGCCCTTTCCCGCAGAATGCCTAAAATCAGCCCACAAGCGTAGACAAAGGATCCGATATGGCGCCTTTCCCCTATAAAAAGACACTCGTCCTCGGCTTCGGTTTCTTCGGCATCAGCGTGATATGGCCTATCTTCAACAACTTTGTGCCCATTTTCCTCGCGGAAATGGGCCTGACAGCCACGTTGGTCGGTTTTGTCATGACCTGGGATAACTACCTCAACATGTTCGTGCAGCCGATCGTCGGCGAGCGCTCCGATCACACGCATACGCGCATCGGCCGGCGCAAGCCGTGGATGATCGTCGGCGCGCCGATCGCGGCAGCTTTCTTCCTGCTCGTACCCACATTAGGTTCCATCGTCGGCGTGATGTTCGCCATCCTGTTCACCAACCTGGGCATGGCGCTTTTCCGCGCTCCGACAATTGCACTGCTCGGCGACCTGTTTCCCCCAGAACAACGCAGTACTGCCAACGGTGTGATCAACCTGATGGGTGGCCTGGGTGCTATCGTGGCCTTCCTTGGCGGCGGCGCACTCTACGCGCTGGGGCGCATCACCCCTTTCCTGTTCGGCAGCGCGGTGCTTCTGGCGGCAATCACGGTTGTTTTGCTCTTTGTGCGTGAACCCGAAGCACCTGCTGACCAGACAGCTCGGGAAGATTCTCCTGGCTTTTTCGCGAATTTACGTGAAGTGCTTCAAAGCAAAGATCGCTCGGGACTGATGATCCTGCTCGCCATTCTATGCTGGTTCATCGGCTTCAACGCGCTGGAGACATGGATTTCGTCTTTCGGTCGTTTTTCCCTGGGTATTGATCCGGGACGGATGTCGCTGATCACCAGCGGTTTCGCCCTCTTATTCGTAATTTTTGCCGTGCCAAGCGGCTTGATCGCCACGCGTTTCGGCCGCCGACGCACAATCCTTGTCGGGGTGATCGCTCTAACGATCGTGATGGGTTTGGGATGGCTTGTGCAAAGTCAGTGGACGCTGATCGCACTGCTCGTCGCCGCCGGCATCGCCTGGGCACTGATCAACGTCAATTCGCTGCCAATGGTGTACGACGTTGGCGGCGATGCACGCCTGGGCGCCTTCACCGGCCTGTATTACTTCGCCTCAAACATCGCCGCCGTCGCCGGCCCCCAAACCGTCGGTGTGCTGGTCGACTTTACCGGCGGCAACTACCGCATCATGTTCGCCTTCTCAGCCTTCTTCATGGCGCT
>CBFDDM010000058.1:0-20138 GCA_965603565.1 uncultured Anaerolineales bacterium
CCATGAGCGTGATCGTCTCGCGGGCGCTGCCCGATGCCCGCGACGGCTTCAAGCCGGTGCACCGCCGCATCCTCTACGCTATGCACGCCATGGGCATGCGCCCAGATTCGCCTTTCCGTAAATCGGCGCGCATCGTCGGCGAGGTGCTCGGCAAATATCACCCTCACGGCGACATGGCCGTCTATGACGCCATGGTGCGCATGGCGCAGGCTTTCTCCATGCGCTACGAATTGATCGAGGGCCAGGGCAACTTCGGCTCGATCGACGGTGACCCCCCTGCAGCGATGCGCTACACAGAAGCGCGCCTCGACCCGCTTTCGATGGAGATCATGACCGATCTCGGCAAAGACACCGTGCCGTTCGTCGAGAATTTCGACGGCTCGCTGCGCGAGCCGATCGTGCTGCCCTCCAGCGTCCCCAACCTGCTCGTCAACGGCGCCTACGGCATCGCCGTGGGCATGTCAACATCCATCCCACCGCATAACATGAGCGAGATCTGCGAAGCGCTGATCCACATGCTTGATAAATGGTCCAAGCTCGACGACGTCACCGTCGAGGAACTGATGGAGTTCATCCCGGGGCCCGATTTCCCCACCGGCGGGATCATCCTGCAGGATAAGGAGCGCGGGCGCACGCTCGCCTCGGCATACGGACGCGGGCGCGGCAAGATCACACTTCAAGCGCGCGCCCATATCGGAGCTGCCCTACCAGACGAACAAGTCAAACCTGATCGAGCGCATCGCCAGCCTGGCACGCGACGGCAAGCTCGAAGGGCTTACCGATCTGCGCGATGAATCCGATCGAGAAGGCTTGCGTATCGTGCTCGAAATCTCCAAGGCCGGCGATCCTGAGAGAATACTCTCAACACTCTACAAACGCACGCCGATGCGCGGTACGTTCAGCATCATCATGCTGGCGCTCGTCGATGGTGAACCGCGCATGCTCGGCCTTAAGCAAGCGCTGAAGGTCTTCCTCGAGCACCGCCTGGAGGTCGTCAAGCGGCGCACAGAATACGATCTGACCCGAGCCAAAGACCGCGAGCATATCCTCGCCGGCTTGATGATCGCCCTCGACAACCTCGATGAGGTCATCGATTTGATCCGCAAAGCCAAGGACGCAGAACAGGCCCACCAGCGCCTGCAGAAGAAGTTCAAGTTGAGTGAAATCCAGGCGCAGGCGATCCTCGACATGCCGCTAAAGCGGCTTTCGAGCCTCGAACGCAGAAAGATCGCCCAGGAACATAAAGACATCCAGAAGCGCATCAAGGAATTGGAGTCGCTGCTGCGTTCTCCGAAGAAGATGCGCACCGCCATCTCCGACGAACTCAGCGATTTGAAAGAAAAATATGGTGACCGCCGGCGAACGCTGATTGCCGACGAGTCCGACCTGAAGAAATCCGCCGTGCTGACCGCTTCCGTCCTGGCGCCTGAGAAGGACACCTGGGTCGTGGTCAGCGATGACGGCAAGGTATCACGCACGACGACGATGCGTATCCCGGCGCTATCCGGGCGCAGCGCCCCGGATCTGGTCGTAGGCACCAACACACATGATGTGCTCTACCTGTTCGACAAAGGCGGCAACGGTGTGGCCATCCCGGTTCACACGATTCCCGAAACGGATGAGCCCTCGCAGGGCAAGCAGCTCAGCGCGATTTCGCCTTTCGACGCTAACACCGAGCTCGTTTCCGGCGTCTCGCTGCCGTCCGGTGCGCACGATTGGCCTGCGGATCAGGCTTACGTCGTCTTTGGAACGCGCCAGTCGATGGTAAAGAAGACTGACGTGCGCGACTTCCCCGGACCTTCCACGCGCAGCTTCGAGGCAGTGCGCATCAACAAGGGCGATGAACTGGGCTGGGCGGAGGTCACCTTTGGCAAGGACGACCTGATCATGGTCAGCAGCGCAGGCCAGGCGATCCGCTTCTCAGAGGAAGACGTGCGCCCGATGGGACTGGCAGCCGCGGGCGTGATCGGTATGAAAATGACCGGTAAGGACGAGATTGTCGGAATGGGAGTGGTGCGACCGGACCAGGAGCTGCTTATCGTAACCGATGACGGCCAGGCTAAGCGCAGCAAGCTCAAAGACTTCCCGCAGCAGGGCCGCAACGGCAAGGGCGTGATCGCATGGAAGTCCGGTGAGTATGAAAAGCTGGCCGGCGCGGCGATCGGTGAGGAGAAAGACCGTGCCGTAGTGCGCTTCGGACGCCGGCAGCCGCGCTCGCTGCGCTTCGGCGATGCGCCGCGCCGCGTGCGATCTTCGGTCGGCAAGGCGATGTTCGACATGGGCGAGAGCAACGAGATTAAGCGCATCGACCCGGTCCTGCCGAGACGTTCATACGGCGATCTGCCCGCAGCGCCTCCAGAGCCCGAGAAGAAAAAGCGAACGACGAAGAAATCCGCTTCCAAGAAAAAGCCGGCGGCGAACAAGAAATCGAGCTCGAAGAAGACCTCAAGCAAGAAGAAGAAATCGACGAAGAAGAAGTCAGCGACTTCCAAGAAATCTTCTTCGGGTTCGGGCAAGAAGAAATCGTCGGGGAAGAAATAGGATAAGGCACTCTGGCACTAGGGCACCAAGGCACCCAGGAAAGAACAGGGTGCTCTTGGATTCCCAATCCCGTATCAACAATCCCCAGTCACTTTACCCTTCATCCGTCATGCAGAGCCAGCGGTTTTCGCTGCGCGAAGGATCTCGTTTTTCATTGACGACGGATCGGGGTAAATGGCAAACGAGATTCTTCGGGGCTGCGCCCCTCAGAATGACCGTCGTTGTGAATCAGGCACTCGGGAACTGGGTCAGACATATACGGGCACGGCACTTTCGTGCCCATCGACCCTCACCCCAACCCCCTCTCCCGTAAATAGCGAGGGGCTTTAAATATACCGGACGGATGCGCGGGTTCGTCCCTCAGGGAATCACAATAATCAATGTAGCCACGGTCTTCAGCTTTGTTCCAACGGCTGTCCCACCCCTGCGAATCGCCCATGCGCAGGCTAAAGCCTGCGGTTGCATAACAGACCCGGGATGTGGGGAGAGTTCAAGAAGTTCCCCTATAGAAGTCGGGGGCGACCGGCCGGTCGCCCCTATGTGATGGGCATGATGTCGCGTGGGTTTAAATGCCTGATCCCTTACTCCGGCAGCGTATAAATAATCTGATTCTCGGCTCGCGTTGACGGCGACGCCGGGACGATCTTGGACCCCTTCATCAGCGTGCCCTCATAAGGAAGCTCCCCGTATGCTGAGACCCACCCATCGAGCACGAACGGGATCGTCCCCCCCGCCGGGATCCACTCGCCGTTGTACAAGCGCGCCACGTGAATGTGCGTGCCAGTTGCCCGTCCGCCCTCGCAGGATGGATGCCCGAGCAGTGCGCCTTGCTCCACAACTGTCCCCGCGGGAATGCGCCCCTCGGTGCCGATGTGGAAGAAGAACAGCACCCAGCCTGTGCGGGCGTCACCATCCCCATCGAGGTCGAGCACGACTGTCGCTTCTTCACTGCGAGTGATCACACCGTCCGCCGGCGCGGTAAACCATTCGTCAGAGGGCACACAGCCACTCTCCTCCGAAGGAGGCGCAAAATCGAGCGCGCCCAGCGGCAGGCTCGTCCCCCAGGAATGGTGAGGGCCGCCCGAGAAATCCCACACCCGGTTAGGCATGAAAGGCAGGATCATCTCTGGCTGCTGCAGGCTGCCGGGGACCACCACCTGCTCCAACTCAAACGGCTCGCCCCACAGGTCGTAGTAGGTCTGATAGAAACCCAATGGACTCACCGCCTGTTCAAACTGCTCTTTACCATACAGTCCAGCGAAGAAGGACTGCACCGCCACCGTACCGGCGTTCTGCCAGGGGTCAGGACGAAGAACGAGACCGTCTGCCAGCGCGAGTTCCTTCATCACACCGGTCCGCCAACCATAGTAGCCATCGTTGATGCGCTCTGCAGCCCATGACAACTGTAAATACAGGCCTCTCCAGCGAAAATCTTCGTAGTTGAGAGGATAGCGAAGGATCTCATCTGAAACGTCGGGATTGGAGAGCGCGCCCGTCTGGTATTCCAATAACGCCAGCAGCAGACGGGGGTTGATTGAGTAGTTGGCGGATATGACCTCGACGACATTCCAGGATGTGCGCTGTTTAGAATTGGCATACGATTCCAACCCCGCAAGGTAGCCTGGACGTGAACGTATCTCGTCCTCGATGTCGAAGCCTACCGCTGTGGGTCCATTCACGACTTCGCTGTCCGGGAGAATTTTGAACGCCGGACCGGTGAGCGGGACGTAATACGCCGGGATGCGCATCGGGTAGCCGGCCGGCAGCGTCGTCACCGCATCCGGTAGGTCGGGATTCTCGGCGCGGATCTCAGCCACATTTGTGTTGAAATGCGCCGCGACCGATTCGAGCGTATCTCCATTCTGGGCAGTGTAGTCAAAAATCTCGCCAGGCTCGAAAGGACCACGGGTAGGAATCGGTGTAGCCCCGGGGTTGATGTAGATCTCGTCTGGTGTGGGCGAAGGTTCAATGTCAGCAGGCGCGCTTGAGCAGCCAGCCAGCAGGATGGCAACAATACCTACGATTAGTAAACGATTCGATTGTCCTTGGAAAAACATCATCGTGTGATAAGCGTCTCTCGGGTCGCGCATGTGCAGGCGAGCACTTCCTCAGCGCCGCGGACCAACGCCCCCTGGTACGGATTCGAACCTGCCTGTGCCACCCAACCTTCAAGGTTGAATGGTATCGGTCCGTCGGCAAGGATCCACTCACCATTATATTTCCTTGCGATGTGAATGTGGGTACCAGTTGCGATTCCACCCTCACAGGAGGGATGACCGATCAGGTCGCCGGCTGCCAGCAACTCGCCCTCCGGCACGCGGTCTTCCTCCGCAATGTGCAGGTAGAGAAGCGCCCAGCCGCTGTGCTCGCGACCATCGCCGTCCAGATCAAGCACAACCGTTCCGTCTTCGCTGCGCACGACGATGCCCGGCGCAGAAGCCGTTGCCCAGTCTTCGGAGAGATAACAACCAGACACACTCGCAGCCGGCGCGAAGTCGAGCGCCGCCCAGGCACTCTCACGCTCCCATGCACCGTGTGGACCACCGGTGAATGACCAGAGCCGCCCTTCGAGAAACGGGAGGATCAAAGGTGGTTGTTCAACACCGGGCTCAAAAAGAGGATAGTCGTATGCCCAGGGGTCGCCAAAGTAGCTTGTATAGACATCCAGGAAGGCTTGCGAGCCCCACTCCTGCTGCCATGATGCCGCGGATTGATCCAGCGAGAAGAAATACTGCAGCGCGACCGTGCCGGCATTCAGCTCCGGAGCCAGGCGAAGCGTGGCCCCATCCTCGAAACGGAGTTCGGTCACCGTCCCGGCTCGCCAGCCGTAATAGCCGTTTCCAAGTTCATTCGCCAGCCATGTTAGCTGGCGGTATAGACCCGGGATTTGCGGATCCTCAATTCCCATGGGGTAAAGGAACTCATCGTCTTCTGGCTTGGTGGGGTTGCTCAACCACCCGGCTTTATATTCAAGCATCGCCAGTAGCAGGCGCGGGTTTACGGAGTTGTTGCGCGCCACGAGCCCGACAACTTCCGCTCCCGATCGCCATTTGCCATAGACCGTCTCGCGGTAGCGCTTCAGATAGCCTGGCTGCGAATCGACAAACGCCTCGATATCGAACGAGGAGGCATTCGGCGAAAAGACCATCTCCGAATCCGGGATTAAACGCTCTTCAGGCGACGTTTCTGCGAGCCGCTTGGGGATGAGCAGAATTTGCCCGGGGTCGATCATGCGGTTGCCCTGCGGGAGCACATCCGTCGAAGCGACTTCTTCAGGCAGCACGCCGAAGCGGATCGCCACAGATTTCAGGCTGTCGCCCGGCTGCGCTTCATAGACCAGCGTTTGCGGTTCCTCCGTTTCCACGGCCGCCGATGTGGGCGTTGCCGGGAACGTCGGCGACACAACCGGTTCGGGCTGCGCCGGAGTTTCGGTTGCAGGTAATCGAGTCGGAACCGGGATTGTCGGTGCCGGGGTTTCATCAATCTCTGTTGGGGCAGACGACGGTGAAGGCAGCTCACCAGACCCAATCGCCGCGGATGGCGCGACATTGGAGCGCGCGCAGGCGAGCAGAGCCAGGCCGATGGCGGCGAACGCCAGCAGCGCTCGCTTATCCAGCATGTGTCTGCTCTTCAAGGTCATCCGGTCACCTGCTGATCTGATTGAAATCATTGCGGCAGGCACAGGCCTCATAACTTTCTGCGCCCTTGCTCAAGTAGCCATCATATGGCGTACCTGTTCCCGACGCCACCCATCCGTCGAGGATAAATTGGATCGGCCCATCGGCCGAGATCCATTCGCCATTGTACTTCCTGGCGATATGAAGGTGGGTTCCCGTTGTGACACCCCCCTCGCAGGAAGGGTGTCCGATGCGATCACCAGCCCTCAACAGCTTGCCCTGTTCAACCCGATCCCTGCTTTCCACGTGCATGTAAAGCAAAACCCACCCGGTCTGTTCGTAACCGTCCATGTCAAGATCCAGCAGGACGGCACCATCGCCAGATCGTGCCACCAGACCTTCTGCCGACGCAGTGATCCATTCGTCAGACAGCACGCATCCATATGCGAACCCGGGTGGTGCAAAATCAAGCGCAGCCCAGGCAGCCCAATCACCCCAGGCACTGTGTGGCCCACCGGTGAATGACCATGTCTTGCCTTCCTCAAAAGGAAGCTGGAGCTCGGGCTGAGCTACCTCTACAGGCACAATCGGATCGACTGCACGCTGGAAAGGGTTGCCATACAGCGTTTCGTAGAATGTGTAGAAACCATCCCGGGCGACAATCTGGCGCCAGGTATCAGACGGATAGATCTGGGCGAACAAATACTGCACTGCAGCCGTTCCCGCATTGATGCCCTGTCCGGGAGGGATGTAAGCACCATCGCTCGTGATCATCGGACCAGCCCAGCCTGCCTTCCATAGGTAATAGCCATGGTTCAGTTGGTCAGCAGCCCACGACAGCTGCGCCCATAATCCTTCCCATGTGTAGGCTACGTAGCCCATCGGATAGGCTCGCTCGCTGCCGCTCACCTGCGGATTATTCAGCCACCCGGATTGATACTCAAGCAGCGCGAGCAGCAGACGCGGCGACACCGAATAGCGCTCGGCGATAAGCTCTACGATCGCTGCGCCCGTGCGCTCTACACCTTCGACCTCTTCCAGATACACATCCAGCAACCCCGCGCGTGCCCTGATCTCGGCAAAATGGTCGAACGTCAGGCTGGTCGGGCCGTAGACAAGGTCGGAGTCCGGGATGATCTTGAAATCGGGACCGGGCTCCTGAGGACTCGGCGCCGGGATGAGCAGCACCTGCCCGATTGCCAGAAAATCGGCGTTGGGCAGATCATTTGCCCGCATTATCATCATTCCTGAAACTCCAAATTTCCCTGCTATCACGTTGAGTGAATCACCCGGCTGGACGACGTACCATTCCTGCTCCGTACGCACAGGCGGTGGATCGCGAAAAGGATCGGGTGTAGGGGTACCGCTGAAAATCACCGTGGGTATCACTGTTGAAGCATTCTCAGGGGGTTGCGCTACCTGACCGTCTCCTTCTTCAACGGGCACAGGTGCAGGCTCAACCAAGCCGACCCACGGTTCCACCAGCTGAATCTCCGGCTCGCCCGATTCTTGTCTGCTGCACCCACCCATTAATACAGGAAGCAGGATGATCAGGAACAACGAAAAGAGGGAAACTCTTGCCGGGCGTTCAATTCCCATTTGCGGCAGGACCGCGATCTTTCGAAAGGTTGACATAAATGTGAGTTTTTGCGCTCCATGCCGCATGGATTTAATCCATGTTGAGGTTTCAAGTTCCATGCCAGCGCAAGATTCTATTTGTGGAACCAATCAACACTGCGAAGTGTCTTCACCATCACGTAAGCAGGCTCGGAAACTCGCTTCAGCTTGCCACGATGATCCACATAGGCCCATTCACCCGGATCTTCGGTGTAAACATTGTACCCACGCTGCAGGTACAGACCGCGGGCACGTCGGTTAACCTTAGCAACCGAGATTACCGCGCGTGAGTACCCGCGTTCAACCAGCGCCCCCTCAGCGGTTTCAAGCAGTCGGGAACCAATACCCTGATTGCGGAAGTCAGGCTTAACCCGAAACGAATGCAAGTAGCCCGCCTTCGCACCCCCGAAAGTCGTCTTCCAGATTGAATGCAGGTGCACGAAAATTTGTCCAACAATCTCTCCCGTCGTCTCTGCCAGGTATATCAAACGGCGATCGCGCTGTGCCTCGCGCATCGCCTGTCGGTAGACACGCCGAAAATGCGTGTACTCCCCATCCCATTCCAGCGCAGGCAGATCGGATTCCTCTGCCGTTCGAACACGCACGCCCAGAGTCTCAACCATCCTGTCCGACCTCTTCAAGCATCGTTTTCAACAGGTTGCTCTCCTCTTCCTGGGTGTGGATCTTCCCATCCAACCATGCATCGCGCAGCGTGTTCAATATCTGAGTATAGCGCGGTCCGGGTTTCAAGCCGCGCGCCCGCAATGCGTCACCATCGATGGTTGGGCTGACAAACCGCCAGCTCGAAAGATAATCCTCAATAGCTTCACGGATCGCCTGCATGTCATCCAGGCTCAAGCAGGCTGCGACCAGCACCCGCTCGGAGTAAACCTCAAACACGCTCACAAACTCGCTGGGTGGCGTGCTTTTGCCGAGATCGGCAGCGACGTGTGTGAGCTCTGAGGCGGCGACGATGTCCTCCCGCAAAGACCCGGGGAAAGAGAGACGCTCGGCAATATGCATCGTGTGTTCTGGTTCTAAGGCCACCATCCACGAAGCGTACAGCAGATAAGCTTGGTCCGGAACCTCATTCAATTGCCAGCGTTCATCTGGCTCGAATTCAAGCACATGCTCGAAACGCTGCTCAATGGCGTCATCCCAGGGCAATGATGGATGGATGGCTTCGAATAATTGCAGCTCATCGAGGCGGCGCATGATCGCCTGCAGTTGCTGCTCTTCAAAGATCAGGTCGATCTCACTGCGGATGCGATCACCGCTGACGCGATCAAGCAGCGGCAGCGCATCTTTTAACAATTCACGTGTGCGCTCTTCGATCGTAAAATTCAGGCGCTGCTCCAGCCGGACGGCGCGCAGCATGCGCGTGGGATCGTCCATGAAGCTCAACGAGTGCAGTACGCGTATCTTGCCCTCTCGCAGGTCGCGACCGCCTCCCCAATGATCAAGCAGCTGCCCATAATGCGACCCGTCCAGGCGCAGAGCCAGCGTATTGATTGTGAAGTCACGGCGGTGCAGATCCAGCTTAATGCTTCCACTGCGAACGGATGGGAGCGCGGTTGGGTGTGGATAAAACTCGGTCCGGGCAGTCACAAAATCCAACGACCCGGGCAGATCCTCGGCCGCGCCAGGCTCCAGGTCAAGCCGTTCCAGCAATCGTTCGTGATCTGTTCCGATGCTCCACTTTGCGGTTCCGAAGCGGCGATGACTGCTCACCCGCCCGCCAAACTTATCTGCTAACTTTTCAGCCAGGCCAATCGCATCACCCTCGACGACAAGGTCATAATCGACGCTTGGTTCGCCCAGGATCAAATCACGGACAAAACCGCCGACGATGTACAGAGCATCCTTGCGCGCTTCCGCCTCAGCGGCGACACACTTAAGCAGCCCCAGCCTGGCAGCGGGCAGTGCCCGTTCAAGATCGGCGGCAAGCGAAGGGATCGTTTCACGCTCATAGAGATTTCCTAACGCGGTCAACAAATCCGTACGGGTCACGATGCCGATAATCTCGGCGCTGTTGGCATCGGTGACCGGGACCTGACCCCAGCCATGCTCGATCATCAACTTCTGCAGGTGGTGGATCGAGTCATCCATGCTCACGCTCACATCGCCAGCCTGCATGATACGCAGAATAGGTTCATCCTGCATGCCATGTGACATGGCGCGATCAACCGCTCTGCGCGTCAGCAGGCCGAGCACCCGGTCATCCTCGACAACCGGATAGCCCTCATGCCCGAAGCGCTGCATTCGCTCCGCGGCCTCTGCGACCTCCACGTCGGGGGCAAGCAGTTGTGGATCGCGGGACATGATTTCAGCGACTGTCTCCGCGGGTTCTATCGCCTCAGCGAGGATCTCGAGCAGGTCACTCCGCACCTTATTTATTGCCATGTCCCGGATCAAAGCGGCAGCGGCACGATCATGTCCCCCGCCGCCGAATCGCTCAGCCACCTGTCCAACATCGAGCGCATCTGTTGTCGAGCGCGCCACCATCTGGACGCTGTCATCCATTTCTACGAGCACAAACAACCCATCCGGGTCGTAGACGTCGCGCAATTTGTGCGCCAGCGTCGAGATCTCCTCAACCAGGTCCCCCGCCTCTCCGGTGGCGATCACGACCTTCAGCCCCTGGAAATCGTGCGTCTCGACATTTTCGAGCAGGCGGTCATAGAGAGCCCTTTGACCGTTTGAAAGTGGGTGATTGAGGAAATCCGTGACCAGATTCAGATCGGCCTTGTTTTCAACCAGCCAGGCGCTCGCGCGGATGTCGCGCGGCGTCGTACCGGCATAAGACAGCGAGCCTGTGTCCTCGTAGATGCCAAGCAGCAAGAGCGTGGACTGCACCACATCCAGAGTTAATCCAAGCTCCTGCAACTCCTCCACCAGCAGCGTAGCGGTCGCGCCGACCTCCTCGACATGCCAGCTCCATGCGGTGTCGATACGATCCCCAGGAGGATGATGATCGACCAGATGCACCGAGGTTTCATCAGACATGCCTTTAATCGAAGGGGGTGACTGGGTGTCGACAACCGTCAGGCGATCGATGGGAGCGCGTGTCCAATCTGCCAGACGCTGAAACGGCAGTGTCTCTGCATAGAGTGTCACAAACGCACGGACATTGCGATTCAAGCGTCGAGGAAGGAGCGGGATGGCTTCCCGATCCATGAGCCATACGCCCAGCAAGCTGGCGACAGCGTCGAAATCAGCCTGTTCGTGTGTGCAGATAATATGCGTGGTCACGCTGGCCTACATTCATTTGAGGGCAGATAACGCGCCCATTTACTGATATCGCAGCGATTATACAACGAGGACCCGCTGTACACCCGACACGCAAAGCGATCTGAACGCTTATCGGCTTGAGCGAAGAGAAGCTGTAGATCGTGGTGGAATCAGTTTCCCTGGCCACCAGGTGTTGCCGTGGGGATGATCGTGATTGGCAGCCCAAGACTCTCCTGGGCAAAATTAAGTGCGAAGATGGGATTCGAGCCCTGCTGAACCACATTTACAGCGGCAGTCTCCAGTTCGTCCAGGAACTCCTGATCGGTAATCTGCAGAGGCAAGGGTACGCCGGAGCGCAGCATCGCAGAGCTCTCGACCATCAACGGGTCGGTCAATTCAGCGGAGCTGACCACAGGGATGTGTCCTGCTAGAGCGGGGTCGGCCATGATCGTCTGGACTTCTGACGTCAGCATGTAGCGGGCGAAGGCCCAGGCAGCCTCGAGGTTGACGCTGGATGTCCCCGCAGCTATGTAGAGATTCTCAGTCCACGCAAAACCTTGCAGCGGCAAGGACTGATTGGAATAAACCGGCCAGGGATCAATGGCTAAATTATCAGCCCCTAATGCGTCGCTCAACTCGGGACGTCTTTCGGCGAGGTCGATCAACCATGGATTTTCTGAGGCGATAAACGCCTGATAGTCTTCATCTGAATTAAAAACCGGTCGTGCTTCGGCAGCGAGATTGTAAAGCAGCTCCAGCCAACAGATCCCGACTGGTCCCCACATCTGCGAACGATCGGAAAGCTGTTCAAGGCGGGCACCGCAGGTGGAGAGGAATCCGCCGCTATAGGTAAATCCCATTTCCAACTGGGTCTCATACCCACCCTCCGCAGCCAGATCGGATTGTGCTGCAACCCACTCCGCAACAGTCGCCGGCGAATCAGGGGCGATCAAACGATTTCGATAGAGCACGACTCCCTTGAGTTCCAATGGAAGGCCCATATCCTTAAAATCGAAGCGAGATTGTGCCCAGGCCGCACGAAACACATCCTCCTCTAGCTCTGCATCGATCAGCGCCCCAAGATCGAGGATATCGCCTCGCTCGTAGAGTCCGGGACCCCACGCCGATGGACCGATCAAGATTGTCGGACCGCGGCCCAGCGGAGTCAGCGTTTGGAATGCTTCCAGAAGAACATCTTCAGGGTAGTAGGCAAGCGCAAATGCGATCTCCGGGTTAACAGACGCAAACGCGTCGATGGCTGCCTGCAGACTCTCCAGTTCAACCGGATCGTACGACATCCAGATAACGACCTCTCCCTGAACCGAGCGGGAATCAGGCACCGGGCTGGGTGTCGGCAGTGGTGCTGGCGTCAGGGTCGGCAGGACAGGCTGAGGATCCAAGACCGCTTCATCTCCATCTGGCGAGGGGGTCGCGCAGGCAGCCAGACCAATAACCATGAAGAGAAGCGGCAACACATACAAACCCTTCAGATTGGCAAAACATTGATGTAAGCGGTTCAACCGTTCAAACACTTTTGTTCCGTCTTGGTAGGCTATTCCGATTTGTTGATATCATATCGAGAGGCGAGTGTACCATACACTGGACGGGTGGAAATAATCACGTAATCGAACCCGCCCGGCTTACTTTTTGATGCATTCCTGCTCCACCTGTAGATCGATATCTTTCCGGGCTGCAGGCTGTATTCATCCAATCCGGCCTGCCCGATGGATAATGAAGCGGTTATGAAATATGGCTGATAAAAAATCGTGGCGTCTCATCCAATCCAACGCCTTGCCAGGCGAGCGCAATATGGCCATCGACGAGAGCATCCTCGAGGCGGTTTCTACCGGCGAGTCAGCGCCGACACTGCGCTTATATGCCTGGTCGCCGCCATGCCTGTCGCTTGGCTATGCACAGCCATTTTCAGACATTGACGTAGGACGCGTCACCGATCGTGGATGGTCCGTCGTGCGGCGCCCGACCGGCGGGCGGGCGATACTACATACCGACGAGCTGACCTACGCAGTCATTGCGCCGATCGGTCATCCCGATCTCGCCGGCGGAGTGATCCCCAGCTACCAGCGCCTGAGCAAGGCGCTCCTGCGTGGTCTTGAACTTATCGGGCTCGCGGTTACCGTTTCGCCAGAAGTGCAGCTCAGCGAAGCACAGCGCATCAATCCGGTTTGTTTCGAAGTGCCCAGTTCCTATGAAATCGAGGTGGCCGGTCGCAAACTACTCGGTTCCGCTCAGGTCCGACGTGTGAAGGGGATGCTGCAGCATGGCACCCTGCCGCTGACCGGCGACATCACACGCATCTGTGATGCGCTGCGATTCCCTGACGAGCAAACCCGCCAAGGCGCCCGTCAGCGCGTGCTTTCACGCGCCGCATCGGTCAGCGAATTGATCCATGCGGAGGTCTCATGGGAGCGCGCCGCTCAAGCGCTCGTCCAGGGTTTCGAGGATGCATTGGGATGGGAATTTCATGAAACCAACCTGACATCGGCTGAACTCGATCGAGCGTCCGATTTGGAGACGAACAGATATGGTAATCCGGATTGGACAGAGCGGATCTAGCCTGTCTCTTCCTGGACTGTAAAAGTCACGTCTGCAAAACCCAGTGAGCGCAGCAGCCGATAGAGATAATTTTCAGCGTTGGTCTGCGCCTGCTCCAGGATACCGTCCTCGACTGCCGCAGAAAGCATCTCCTGCTCGGCCGCTAATCTAGCCGCGCTTTCCAGTTCGACATCACCCTTACGCAGCAGGCCAATGTCCCGATCGTAGACATAGGATTGCTCGTTATCCAACGCAGCAATGAAGACTTCCGCCGGTGGCAGCGCCACCGTGACGGTGCCATCAGGCTCCACCTGGATGTCGTCACGCCCCAGCCTGTCCAGATCGACGCCTGCGATAACCGTGCCATGCGCCACGAGCAGCAGTCGATCACCGAAGAGGAAGCCGAAAGGGCCCTGCCCGGTTTCCGCAGTGATCACCTTTTCTACCGAGTACTGCATCGTCTCGAGCCGGGCAAGCGGCCTCAGCTCGTGGACGATCGTGACCGGATCTGGCATGATGGTCGGAGTGGGATTCACAAACGCTGAAACCTGTGTTGAGATCTGCTGACGCAGCTCAACGACCGGCTCGGTGGCACGCTGAAGGCTCCAAGTTACGCCCAGCACCACGATCGCCGCACTCACCAGCAAACCAAGCAAGATATACAACACAGCCTTTTTCATAGTGGAATCATTATAGCCGGAAAATCGGACGTTCTTGTGAGATTAGCCTAACGAGAATACACTCATAATATGCATATTGGAGCACTATCCATCGACCTGTACCTACCCGCCAGCAATTCGCTGAAGGATAAGCGGCGGACGCTCAAACCGCTGCTTGCTCGCTTGCACAAGGAATTCAACGTTGCCGTGGCCGAGATCGAGATGAACGATCACCATCGCAACGCCGCCATCGCGTGTGTTGTGGTCAGCAATGATTCGGCTCACGTGCAGCAGATGCTCGAAAATGTCGCCCGGTGGGTCGTACGCCATAGACCTGACCTGCAGGTTGTCGATCACCACATTACGCTGTTGTAGCAGCCATCTAAGGGAGCAATCAGCATGGATCTCGGACTACAAGGTAAGAAGGCACTTGTCTCCGCTTCCTCGCGCGGTTTAGGCAAAGCGGCCGCCGCCGCCCTCGCCGCTGAAGGCGCAGCGGTTGCACTTTGTTCGCGCTCCGCGGAAGTCCATGAAACTGCGATTGAGATTGCGGAAGTGACCGGTGTGAAAGCCGTCTCCGTCCAGGCGGACCTTACCAACCCGGATGACATCAAGCGCTATGTGAGCGAATCGATCGGCCAGCTCGGCGGCGCAGACATTCTGATCATCAACGCTGGCGGCCCCCCTCCAGGTGGCTTCCTTGATTTAAACAGTGACGATTGGCGATCCGCAATTGACCTGACACTGATGAGCGCCGTCAACCTGTGTTATGAGGTTGTTCCTGAGATGTTGGCGGCTGGCGAGGGGTCGATCGTAACCACCCAGTCATATTCCATCAAACATCCGATCGACAATCTGATCCTCTCCAACGCACTGCGCATGGCGGTGGTTGGGATGATGAAATCGATGGCCAACGAACTTGGCCCAAAGGGGATCCGCATCAACTCGATCAACCCGGCCTGGACATGGACTGAACGAGTGGAGCAGTTGATGACAGACCGAGCGGAGCGCAATGAAACCTCTCTGGAGCAGGAAGCCGGGCGGGTCACCGAAGCCGTCCCACTGGGACGCATGGGCACTGTCGAGGAATTCGGTCGTTCGATCGCCTGGTTGGCCTCACCCGCCGCTTCATTTATCCACGGTCATGCCCTTATGTTCGACGGGGGCGCCACTCGCTTCCCCCTCTAAGGTCCATGGCTAGAAACTTGCATTAAACCAAATCACGCAGACTATGCTGCGTGACTTGGAACTAGAGAAACGCGGTTGCCAGCCAGCGATCCTAACAAATTTTGGGGTGGTTACGCCGCAATCACTTCTCGGACTTGTAATCGACGCCGTACGAGCGTTCGCAGCCTTGAAGCGAGCAAGCTCGCGTGCACCGGTTTAATCAAGTAATCATCGGCACCGGCGTCGAGCGCACGAGCCACGCTGCCGGGTGAACCGAGTGCTGAAAGGATGAGGATCGGAACATCGGAAAATTCACGAATTTGTTCACAGACCTCCCAGCCGTCCATGCCAGGCATGAGCAAATCCAGGATGACAACATCCGGTTTTGCTTTTCTGCACGTCTCGATCCCACCCTCGCCATTGTATTCAGCAATAATCTGGAAATCCTGGCCCCTGAGCAGGGTGCGCAGCATGATTGCCAGATCGGGATCGTCATCGATGAGTAACACTTCAACGGCCATATCAACCACCCTTTCCACGTCCTATTATGCTCGATATCTGGCCGGTTGAACCTTACAACGTCCTTTCATCATGATGCAGGCGTTGCTTGCGATGATGCCGTCAACAGTCTATGATTTGAATTTGTAGAGGGAGAACGAATGGCGGAGAAACCCACGAAGAACCCTGTTGGACGGGTTGTATTATGCCCGCAGTGCGAACAACCGCTCCCAATGGACGCGCGCCTTTGCCCGCAATGCGGCGTGGATCTTGCCCTACTGTCACTCCTCGGCGAAAAAGCCTACCTGGAAGGTGTCCCAAAATACACACCGATCGATACGACGCCCGCCTGGCTCGTGCCGCGCATCGGTGAGTTCCTCATCGAGCAAAAAGTCGTCAGCAAAGAACAATTGGATCAAGCGTTGCACGAGCAAAAAGCACGTGCCCAACAGGGCGAGGAAGTGCTTCTCGGGCAGACACTTATCGAGATGGGATTCATCAGTCGTGAGATTCTCGACCAGGCTCTCACCGAGCAAATCGTGAATCTTCACGCAGCCGTTCAGGAATCCAATCGCACATTGCAGCAGCGTGTCCATCAGCGGACACGTGAATTGCGCAACGCCCTTCAGCGCCTGTCCGAGATCAACCAGGTAAAGGCCAACTTGATCTCAAACATATCGCATGAACTGCGCACTCCTCTGGCGCACTTAAAAGGTTACGTCGAACTGCTCGCCGACGGCGAGCTTGGAAATCTTTCTGAAGATCAATCCGACGCAGTGGGCGTGATGCAGCGCGCCACGGACAGGCTCAATCAATTGATCGAGGACTTGATCGAGTTCTCCACGGCCTCACGCGAAGGTCTTACGTTGAACTTGCAGCCGATCTCCGCCCCGGACATCGTCGCAAATGTGCTGCAGAAATCACATGGCAAAGCGGAAAAAGCAGGCGTGAAGTTAGTCACACATGTGGATGCCGAACTTCCAGCTGTGCAGGCTGATGTCGAGCGTCTTTCATGGGCTGTGTACCAATTGGTCGACAACGGCATCAAATTCACACCCGGAGGCGGAAGCGTCACCGTCCGGGTTCAGAGCTCGGATACTGGCCTCCAATTTACAATTGAGGACACCGGCATCGGCATCCCTCCGGACCGAATCGAGGAAATTTTTGAACCATTCCACCAGCTGGACGGTTCACCGACCCGCCGTTACGGAGGGACGGGTCTTGGTTTATCGCTTGTCAAACTCATTCTCGAAGCGCACGGCAGTTCGCTTGATGTCGAAAGTGAAGAAGGTGCAGGGACACGTTTTCGCTTCCACCTGACACAGAACACAGACACATGACCAGCCCATTAATACCCTCGGAGACACTCACCTACGGGACCGAACTTAATGCGGTCTATGCGATTGCGCGTATCGTCGCCGAGACATTCGACACGGAAGCTGGATTGGATGCGATTTTCCGCCTGGCGAGGACAATATTTATTTTCGACACCGTTGCGCTCTATCTCCAGAACGAAGACAGCCAGGAGCTCGAACCCAGTTACGCCCGTGCCCTGGGGAGAGGTCGTTCTCGTCAGGAAGGACTCGCCTGGGGAGAACCCGCTGCCCAGGAAGCATTCCAGCTGGGACAGACGATCCTGCGCAAAGAAGATGCTGGACCGAGTGTCAAGGAGCGCGACCGCCGGCGAGATTACCTGGGCCTGCCGCTGCTGGTCGGAGGCCGCACCGTGGGCAGCCTGGCCTTTGGCCGCTTCGGCGGACCATCATACCCTTCGGAGCACATCCGCCTGGCAGAATTCGTCGCCTGGCATATCGGTCAGCTTCTGGAAAACCGGCGCCTCTCACGGCGTATCGCCAACCTTGAGGCACAGCACGAATTGACCCGAATGCAAGATGAATTTATCTCAACCATTTCGCACGAACTGCGCACACCGCTTGGCTTTATCAAAGGATATGTCACGACCCTGCTGCGGGAGGACACAACCTGGGATGCCGACCGTCGAGAAGAGTTCCTCAATATCATCGATGATGAAGCTGACCGGTTGCGAGAATTGATCGACAATCTGCTCGATTCTTCCCGGCTTGAGAGCGGCACGTTGAGCATGACCCTCGAACCTACAAAAATTGCGCCCGTGCTGCGTGCCTCGGTTCACAGGATCAAAGGAGCAAATCCGGACATCGTCATCGAAATGGATATCCCTGAGGACCTGCCCATGCTCCAGGTCGATTCGACCCGCATCGCACAGGTGATCGACAACTTCCTGAACAACGCCAGCAAATACGCCGCTGGCAGCTCCGTCACGGTGACGGCAAAGAAAGCCAACGAAAATCTGCGTATCAGCGTGCGTGATCAAGGACCGGGTATTCCGCCAGAGCACACCCCACACTTATTTGAACGTTTCTACCGCGTCCCCAGCTCAAGCACCACGCGCGGCACCGGACTCGGGCTTTACATCAGCCGGAAGATTGTCGAAGCACATGGTGGAGAAATCGGTGTGGAGAGTAAAATGGGTGAGGGGACCAAATTCTATTTTGATCTTCCGATCACCGAGATCAGTGATCAGGAAGTAGGAGGGAGACTATGAGCGATCCCATAACCATTCTGGTCGTGGACGATGAACCGCGTTATTTGAGCCTCGTCCAGATCAATCTTGAGAGCGATGGCTACAATGTCATAACCGCTATGGATGGTCAGAGCGCGGTTGAGTCTGTGGCAAAAGAACAGCCAGATATCGTCTTGCTTGACGTGATGATGCCGGTCATGGACGGATTCACGGCCTGCGAACGCATTCGTGAGTTCTCATCTGTGCCCGTGATCATCCTTACCGCCAAAGGTGAAGAGCGCGACCGAGTGCGTGGACTGGATGCCGGCGCAGACGATTACATCATTAAACCGTTCTCAGCCCAGGAGCTCCTGGCGCGAGTGCGCGCTGTTCTTCGCAGAGCCGAACGAGGTACCGTCGAGGGGTTCCACGAACCTATTTTCGAACATGATGGACTGAGAATCGACCTGGCACGTGCATTGGTGACCGTCGACGATGAAGAGGTTTCGCTTACGGCGACGGAATACCGCCTGCTGCAAACGCTCGCCAACAACGTCGGTCACGTGCAGAGCGCAGAGGACTTGCTGATCTCTGTCTGGGGTCCTGAATACAAGGATGACAAAGAGATCCTCTGGGTCTGCTTGAGCAGGCTCCGCCAGAAAATTGAGATGGATCCCAAGAATCCCACCCATATCGTCACCAGGCAGGGGATCGGATACCTGATGCCCCCGGTTTCCGAGGACGGCTAGAGAGGGTTATCGGTGACGGATAAGATCCCCCTGCTCCATATTGAGCCGGATCTCCAAACGGCTGAGTTCCTCCAGGATACACTTCAGCAGGGTATGTACGCCGTAACCTCGGTTCAGAGCGGCAAAGAGGGCTTGATCGTCGCCTGGCGGGATCAACCGGAAATTATCATCTGCGAGCTGGAGCTACCGGATATCGACGGTATTGAGCTGGTTGAAAAATTGCGCAAGGATCATCGCACGCAGAAAACGACGATCATCGCGCTCACAGGACGAAAAGACCCCAACACCTCCGTGCGAGCGAACGAAGCGGGTGTCGACCGCTTCTTTGTCAAGCAACCCGGTGCTCTAGACTTGCTCATAGATTCTCTCGCCAATCGTGAAGAGACAGCTCAATATCGTGCATCTGTTCCCCACGCGCAATCGGAAGCCAGGATCACGACGCTCATGGGCATCAAAGGCGGCGCCGGCACCTCCTCACTGGCGCTCAATATCGGCCACCACATCGGCCGGACCCTCGGAGAAAGCCGCGTATTGGTGATCGATTTTGATCTGCCGATGGGATCACTTGCAACAATAAGTGGGTCAAATTCAAAATTGACGCTCGAACAAATATTGATGCAGGAACCACAGGCTCTGACAAACGTGCCGATAATGGAGGAACTGCTCGTCCCTAAAGGCTGGTCGTGCGCTGTGCTCCCCGGGTTCGAACGACCGGCTCAAGCTGAAGGCTGGGAAACGAGCAATATACCCGCGCTGCTCCAGACGTTGAGTAATCTTTACGAACATATAGTGGTAGACATTGGCCGGGACCTGAGTCCCCCCGGACAAGCTGTATTGGCTCAGTCAGACCAGATACTGCTTGTCCTGCAGCCTGATGAGGCATGCGTGACACGCGCTAAAACGATCTTCAGTTATTTGAGAAAAATGGGCAGTATCATTTAAGCGGAAAGCTACACATGCCCAG
>CBFDDM010000059.1:0-20008 GCA_965603565.1 uncultured Anaerolineales bacterium
AATTCAAAAGAGTGTTGACGTGATCTTCTACAGGGATGTCCCAGGGTCCCAACCGATCCACCCGCGCCGTGATCGAGTCCACCTCCCCAAAGGTCCAGCACAGGTAATCGAATGGATGACATAGTGTAAGGGCCACCCCGCCGCCTAGATCCTCGCGCGCCGCGTAGGTCCTGCGAAAATCCTCCCACGGGTGCCATCCCGGCAAATACTCCCCCCACCACGCCTGCGCGGAGAACGGCGTTCCAATCACTCCCTCTTCGATCCAGTCCTTAATCCGCAGCAATCCCGGATGATATCGGAATTGAAACCCCACCAACACCTTTCCGCCTCCACTCGCAACCGCCTCCTGAAGCTCCTCGATGCGCTGCATGGATTGCGAGACCGGCTTCTCAATAAGCAGGTGACAGCCGGCTTTGGCCGCGGGGATCGCCACATCCAGATGCAGTGCCGTAGGATTGGAGACAATCACTGCATCGGGTTCGTGCGCCAGTGCGTCATCCAGCGAATATTCCGTTGGGAATCGCTCCAAATCCTCGTCTGGAAGCGTGCTCCTCCCCGTCCGGTATAGCACGATATCCTCTTCCCCCAGTGAAACTAGATTGCGCAGATGCCTGCGGCCGATAGAACCCAGACCCGCGATTAAGAATTTCACGCCTCCCCCCCTTCCACAAGCGAAGCCAGGTATTCACCGGTCCGTTTCCCGGCGCTGCCATCCGTGTAAGTAACCTCACGTTGAATGAATTCTCGACGTGCTTCTCGGTCAAGCCCAGGATCTTTTAGATAATCGTCCACCGCCTTGCGCAGCTGCTCCTTGTCGTAAACCACCCGGCCCGCTCCTGATCTTCGAAATCGATCATGCGTCGGCCAATCACCGATCTTTGACAGCGGCAGCGAATACTTACGCAGCGGCAGCCTGCGCACATACCCCCAGCCTCTCGGCGCGTCAATGCACACGCTCACCACCGGGCTATCATGGATCGCCGCCTCGACCACCATCGTCGAATACACAGTGAGGAAGACATCCGCATGCGCCATCATCGACGATTTCTCGTCCATATCCTCGCCCGAATAATGGCCCAACTCACCTCCGATCGGTACGGGTTCCACGATATGAACGTGCGGGTGCTTCTCTGCAAGAGCGTAAATCCGCCTGCGCTCGTCCTCAAAAAGCCAGTTATCCCAGAAGTGATTCGGGTGAAGTCGAACAAGCAGCTGGCAAGGCTCGGTCAACTCATCCGACTCGACGAATTCGGCAAGCGCTTCAATGTTCTGATAATTCGGTGAGAAGCTCACGAAGCTGGCCGCATATGAGAGCAATTTGCGCTCCGGATCCAATCCATGCAGTTCGAAATACTCTTCCTTCGGCATCAGCCAGCGGTTTTCAAAATAGCCATCGTAGATGGGGATCCCCCCGATATGGATCTTCTCAGGGTCCCAATCCGAGCCCAGAACGAGTTCCTCTTTCTGAATTTCTGACCAGCAGCTGATGTGATCCACCGGCACACCCGGAATGCTGTAGCTGCTGGGGTTGTCCCAACCCAAAATGATCGAGGCGGTCCTGATTCCTCGCACTCGCGCTTCACGCAATAGGTAGCGGTCTTCGCGCCAGCCGGGCGTGCTGCCGATCACGATATCCGGATTGTATTTCTCGAAGAGGTCTTCATAGATATCTGGTGTGAACCGCTGCTGGTAGCGGACAAGCAGCTTGCGTGCCCAACTCGAACGCTTCAAGATCCACACGAATAGCAGAGCAACTGGCAAAAAAGGGAGCTGCCACAAATGGGCTTCTACGATCACCTGCTCGACGTAGCTGTCCATCGCATTGGTGTTGATGCGATTCGAGCCGCCCACACGGCGCAAAAAACCCAACCACCACTGGATCGCGCGCCGATGTCGGGCATAGGCACGTACCCGATTCAAGCGCAGGCCCTCTACAAAGAGATTGGGGTGTGCGAAGCGCTCCTGAACCCTTCCGACCAGGTCATCATCCGTGAACAGCACGACATCAATACCATGCTCATGCAGAACTTCATGCACTTCCGTTTGCAGGAAGTAAACCAGCGATAACCCATGATCTGCGATGATGAAAGCACGTTTGCTCGTCATTAGTATCTGCCCTGCTCAGCGATCAAAATACCAGCGGAAGATGCGATTATATATCGCTAGTAGAAGAGCCCGGATGGGCGACCAATCGAGCAAGCGCCTGCCAGGCGATCGGTCCTTATCGACTTTATGGGATCGATCCACTCCATTCGGTTCTATGTCGTCTGGCACCCTGTTCCCCAGATGCCGAACCAGCGGAGCGGTCGTCATCAGACGCAGATACCCGGCCTGATTGAGCGCGTCATCGAGTTTGCGATCGTCACCCAGCGTGCGCTCGATGCCCAGCGGCAGGAACTGTCCAAGCACGTGTTTGTAGGCGATGAACTGCCAGTGCGCCGCGCCCGCGTATGCCTGCACGCCACGATATTCGATGAGAACATCCTCAGAGTTCTCATATCTCTCGCGCACCTGGCTCTCTTCTTGTCCCAGATTGACATCGTGCTCGCGAAACGTCTCCCAATCCACGAAGGTCCCCACGGTTAATTTCGCCCCGGAATCATCTTCTACCCACTCCAGAGTGGCAGAATGCCCTTCCGGGTATGTGCGCATCGGACGGCAGGATAGCATGCCCACCCTGGGGAACGTCTCCAACAACCTGATCCCCTCTATCAACCAACCGGCTTCAAAATAGACATCACTATCGGCATAGGCGACGATTTCCCCTGGAGCTGCGGCGAAGATGAAGTCCCACGCTTTGCCTTTCCCAATGTTTTCTGCCGAAAGAAATAAATAATCAATCTGCCCTGCGTCATATAAAGATTGGAGAAATTGGCGTGTCTCGGTACCACTGGCGTTATCAAAGATCAGTAAATCATATGCTGGCTCGGTGTTTTCGAGCAGACTATCCAGAGATACCTTGAGAACATCAAGCGATTGTGCGTGATAGCCATGCAGTGAGGGGATGTGGGTGATGATCGCAACGGTAACACGCTCTGCCTGTGCAGGCTTTTCATCGATGAATTTCGCCGGGTTCTGTCCCGCACGCATGGGCTAATCCTCCGTCTCCAACTCAACCCACTCGCCGGATTGACCCGAAAGGATCCAGAAGAGCCGATTATAAATGCCTTGCAGGAGCAACCTCACGGGCCCTTTTCTTGCCATTCGCTGCAGCAATCCCTGCGGCCGGTCGGTGGTCTTCCAGAGCCGCTTTCCGACCTTAACACCTGAGCTGCGTGCCTCTTCTGCCATCTCCGGGCTGACCACGTTCCCGATCAGCTTTGTTGTGCGGTCCATCGTGGTGAGACGCAGCAACCCGGCGCGATCGATCGCCTCATCGAACTCGTTCATGCCTCCCATCAGCCGCCCCGACCAATGGCCCTGCAAATGCTGCTCGAGCACTTTCTTGGGACTCAGGAATTGGTTGTGACAGGCTGTGGCATAGGCTTTCTGTCCACGGTACTCAATGACGATGTCATCGAGTTTTTCCACGTAAACCAGGTACGGGTCGACATCCTTCCCCAATGCGGTAGCCCACTCACGCTCCCATTCCACGGGAATGCGCTTGCCAACGCTCAACTCGTATTCAGCATCGGACTCTGCGCGTTTGAGATTCGTCTGAATGCCGTGGTCGAAAAGCGTGCGCTCAGGTGAACCGCTGACCATGCCGACCTCCGGGAAATGATCGTAGATCTTCAGGTGCGCTCGCAGCCAACCAGGATAGAAAAATGTGTCGTCGTCGGCGTAGGCGATCAATTCCCCCGGAGCGGCGCCGGCGATCACTCGCAGCGCGCCGAGTTTGCCGATGTTCTCGCTGGAGGAGAGCAGGTAGCGAATTCGTCCAGCGGCCTGCAGCTCGGCGAGGTATTGCTTGACCTCATCACAGGAAGCGTTATCGAACACCAGTAGATCGTATGGCTCATGAGTGTTTGCGAAGAGCGTTTCAAACGAAAGCCGCACCACGTCCAAGCGATTCTCAAAGTAACCCTCAAGATGTGGCAGATACACGATGACCGCCACAGTCACCCGCGCGGGACGATATTCTGAGACACGATTTCTGGCCGGATTCATTCCTATGCGCGTCATTCAGAGACCTCAGCGCCGCTCGACTGTTCAATAGACTTTCCACCGTTTGATTTACGCTTCTGCCGAAGATAGGCTATCGCTGCGCCTGGGTGAAACACCATCCGTGTGAGCCTTGCCACAAACCCTGTACCGAATTTCGCAAGAAGCTCAGCCTCCACCTTGCGTGGCCATGTCCACTCAGATAGGTGCTTACGGCGCAAACCATTCTCCGACAGGAGCCAATCGGCATCTCGCAGTCGGAACATAGCTTCATACCCACCGGCGAGTTCAATGTTTTGCGAACTCTCGGGGTGGCGGTAGTGCGGCTGACCGCCTGGCAGGTGACCATAATCATGGTCTTGATGTATCGCAGTGATGTGCTCGCTGGCGTCGATCAGCGGCCACCCTTCATGCCTGGCTTTGTACATCATCCAATTATCCCAACCGGCGCGTCCGAGAGCAAAACCGGGCATGTCCTCGAATTGATCCTTACGGAATACAAAATAATCGCTGCCCATCGGTGGGTGCTTACGGCCATGCTCGCACAGCAACGTGCGCATAGCAGCGATCCATCCGCCGTCAAACTCCAATTCATCATGATAGTCAATGTCCCAACGATTCCCAACCAGTAGAAACTGATCGAATCGCTCTTCCACTATCTTCACCGCTGGCAAGAAATCATCGAGTAGGATGACATCCGCGTTCAGGTAGGCGAGAATGGAATGGCTGGCGTTCTCGCGGGCCAGCATGAACAGCTCGTCAATGAGCGGTGCACCGCTGGGCGCCCTGGAATGGACGGCGAGAGATGTCAAGCCCAAATCGCCGGCAGCCTCGACGAGTCCAGGCTCCTCGCCAAGCAGGAGTACCTCCACCTCATCCCCTAGAGCGCGCCAGGAGCGAATCGCATTGCGCTGGATACGCGCGATATGCTCATCTTCGAACGGCTTCGGCGCAGTGAAGAGCGTGATCATGAGAGGTTAGGGATCCCTGGCCAAAGACTCATACTCAACCTACATCCCGATGAGTTTTATGCTTTACCGATTCGTTTATCTGCATCAATTCTGGCTCTTCTTCGACAATCTTCAGCACATCTTTCCAACCGAAATTGACACGATCCGGAATACGCCTGGCAATTTCACGGACAAATTTGAGATCTCTCTCGGTATCGACCGTCCAACGCAGGTGGCCGTAGTCATCGTCAGCAGTGACATGCAGAATCCGAAATCTCTCGGGCTGCTCATAGATATAGGGCATGACATGCTCACGCTGATGCGGTTCGGACGCCTCCAGCCACGCTCTTTCCAGGGCATCCACGGTACATACCTCGACATCGAGCCCGATAGGATAGGTGCGATTCCAAGGGAGTCGATTCGCGGCAAAGTCGGCCCGGGGCTGAGCCTCAAGAAGCGCCTGCACCGTGCGATCAATCAACGCCGGATCGATGAGTGGGCAGTCGGCAGTTATGCGCACAACGATCTCGGCGCCGTATGCTTTAGCAGTGCTCCTGTACCGGTCAAGCACATCTGACGCATCGCCCCGCTGAAAGGAGTAACCTCGCCTCTGGCAGAGTTCAACAATCGCATCATCGCCCGGGTCGGTTGTAGTTGCAACAATGACTTCGCCTACGTTCTCAGCCAGCTGCACCCGATCCACAACCCAAGCAAGCATGGGTTCTCCCAGAATTTCAGCGAGTACTTTCCCGGGAAGACGCTTGGAAGCCATGCGCGCCTGGATGATCGCGACAACCTTCAAACCAGTCATGCGTCACCTATTCCCCGTCTACGCGCTGCCAGGCTATAAGCCTCGAGCAGCCTTGGAAAATTATTCTCCCAATCGGCTCGATCTTCCACGACATGCCTTCCTGCCTGGCCGATATCATCCAGACGATCTCGATTCTCAATGGCTCTCTGAATACCTGCGACCAACGAGTCTATCTCGCCGCTCTCAAACCACCAGCCGTTCACGCCGGGTTCGACCCACTCCCGGTTCCCGGGGATGTCGGATACAAGCGCAGGAAGCCCGCAAGCCATCGCTTCAAGCAAGGAAACTGAACTCCCATCGCTGTGCGAGGCGCTGAGATAGAGATCGGCGGCGCGATAATAGTCAGGAAGTCTCTCTTTGCCTATTGTCCCGACGAAATGGGCACGATCGGCAAATCCCGCTTCAGCAAGCCATTTCTCAAACAGGCTGCGTTGAGATCCCTCTCCAAGCAGCAGCAATCTCAGCTCGCGGTGTCTTTTTGCTGCCTGCATAAACGCCTTCACGATCACATCGACGCCGTAAAGTGGTTCAAAAGTACGTGTCGAGATCAATACAAACTGATCCTGCCACCCCAACTCCTGCCGCAGCCATTCGCCCGACCCAGGTGAATAATGCTCTAAATCTGTCCCCCAAGGGAAAAGTACAACCCTTTCTGCATCCATGCCCAATCGTACTGCGGCATGCTTTACTGCCTGGCAATCCCCGACAAAAGCGTCACTCCGCTTGAGTGTGTAGCGTGCCAGCAGAATCACCCAGGGCTTACGCGCCTCCCACAGCAGGTCAGACCCCCATGACATGCTGACCAACGGATGATAACCTGCCAGCGCACTGATCGCGGCGCTCAAATGGATCGGACCAGCATGAACGAGATCGGGCTGAATCTGCCCGAGGCGTTCACTGAAACGAGCGGTTGCCGCAGGGTACTGATGCCACCCTAGCGAATGCCTATTGATGACCGCAGGATGCCCAGATACCTCATCCGGAAGCTTTTTGAGCGCTCCCTGCGAAGGACCAGCCAGAAGTGGCAGATACTCTATCTGGTGATTTGTACCAGCCAACGATTCAAGGAATCTGCGGTCATGAGGAGAGAAACCGCGTGTGAAGTACAGAACCTTCACGCACGTACCAACATTTCCCAGCGAAACGCTTCACCCCTCGGGATATCCTCAACGACCTTCGTTCCTAAAACTTGATTCATCTGCCTGGCCTGGATCGCGCCCGGAGCCGCAGGTCGCAGCACATCGATCATCTCACGCGCCAGGACTTCGCCTTCCTTGATATCACGGGCTGCGCGCAGGCAGCGGCGCTGCACGTAGACGGTCTCCTTCTCGTTATCCGCGACCCGTTTCAGCGGCGACCCCATCGCTCTTTCCAGCTCTCTTGTGCGTGCAACCATGTCAGCCCAGGTTTCGGGGTCCATTGCGAAGGGATGATCGGGACCCTCACGCGTGGTGTCATCGGTGAAGTGCTTCTCAATCACCCGCGCCCCGAGAGCGACCGCGCCGAGCACAGCCGCGTGACCCGATGTGTGATCGGAGAGACCCAGGACAACACCAGGAAATAATTGTGCGTAGGTCTTCAGCACATTCAGGTGGATGTGATCGAAATTCTCTTCACTCCCTGTGTAGTTCGTGTTGCACTGAAAGAGCACGACCTCTTCGTTTACTTCCTGAATAGCGTCCAAATTTTCAACCACCTCGCCGAGCTCGCATGCCCCCGATGACACCAGGATAGGCACGTCTTTCTTGGCCATGTATATCAACAACTCGGGCCAGGACATGAGACCCGATCCAGCCTTGTAAGCCGGCACGTAGGGCTCAAGCATATCTACGCTCTCATGATCGTACGGCGAGGAGAAATAATGGATTCCCGCTTTGTCGCATTCTTCTTTCAGGATAGGAGTCCAATCGAACGGGATCGAGGCATCCTGATAGACCTCAAAGACCGATTTCTTCCACGAATCCTGGTGAGATTGTTTGCCCTCAAGGTGCTCAAATCCGTAATCCGAGACGATCTTGGGCGCCTGAAAATTTTGAAACTTGGCCGCGTCGGCACCGGCCTCTGCCGCCAGGTGGATAAGCTCCTTAGCTCGCTCCAGCTTGCCGTCATGATTAGCGCCGATGTCAGCGATGAAATAGGTTGGATAGTCATCGCCGATGAGGCGCTCGGCAATCTTGATCTCAGGCATAAGTCCCTCCCAATGAATTGTCTTTACTTTCTGCAAAATATCCTCTATCCAGATCCGCCCTGAAGTGAGCCAACCCATCGCTAAGGTCTGGCAAATCTATGCTAAGCTCATCCGCTAGCTTGGATCCATCGAGACAGGTTCTCTTCGGCCGCTGCGCTTGCCAATCTACTTGTCCCGATTCAGCACGTTGAATCAACCCTGAGTCAAATCCCATAGTCAGCGCCAGACGGACGCCGAATTCAAATTTGCTCACGCAGTCCGCCCCGGGAACATGGTAGAGACCCTTAAGCTCTTGATGTAGCATCCGGAAGAAAATCTGGGCCAACTCAGGCGCATATACGGGTGAGAAATGGACGTCAACAAAACCAGGAGCAGGTACACTTTGTTGAAGATTCGACAGGAACCACTCTGCCAGCGATCGTTTCTCTCCAGGACCCCAACCAAAAAGATTGGTACGCACGACCAACGCTTCAGATACGCCTACAAGCGCAGCTTGTTCTCCTTCTAGCTTGCTCCTCGCATACACATTCCTGGGTTCTGGATGATCGGCCTCAGAATATGGCCCACCTTCGCCCGAGAAGACCGAATCTGTGGATACATAAAGCAAGCGTGCATCTGCCTCAGAACAGGCGCGCGCGACATTGCGTGTCATCTCTACATTGACTCTTTGAGCACGCTCCGGCGCGGACTCCAGCTCGTCGATCGATGTGTCCGCCGCGCAGTGGATGACCCAATCAGGATCAGCATCAAGAATTACAGCCGTTGCACGGGAAGCATCCGTCAGGTCAGCGCTAATCACCTTCACCCCTTCAAACCCAAGCAGGTGTTGGTGCACGACGGCGGTAGTCTCAAGAACTTGCGACGCTTCGCGGACAATGTTCGAACCTAAGAGGCCGCTTGCGCCTGTGACTAAAATCCGTGTCATTCGAGGCTTAGTTTCTCCTGCAGCACCTCATCAAACGGGCGCACCAGATCACGAATTTCGTCTTCCTTCAGCCACTGATCGTTGTTATCGCTGGCGTAGCGGAAGCCTTCCGGCAGCGGCTTGCCCGTGTTCCTCCACTCATGTCCAAACCACAGCGCGCCGGTCGGTTCGACAACAAACATATCCTCGAGTTCCAGGGTATGACGCGCTTCGTCCTCCGAGATCAGGACCTCGTGAAGCTTCTCCCCCGGTCGGATGCCGATGTACTCGACTTCCGCTTCAGGCGCGATCGCGTTGGCGAGATCGGTGATATGCGTGCTCGGAATCTTAGGCACAAATACCTCGCCGCCCTGCATCTGCTCGATACACCGGATGGTGAAATTTACACCCTGTTCCAGCGACAGCCAGAAACGGGTCATGCGTTCATCCGTGATAGTGAGCTTGCCTGCCTCGCGCTGCTTGATAAACACCGGCACGACGCTGCCGCGGCTTCCAACCACATTTCCATAGCGCACGCACGAAAAGCGCACATCACGCCCGCCTGCGTATGCGTTGGACTGGATAAACAGCTTTTCAGCGGCCAGCTTTGTGGCCCCGTAGAGATTGATCGGATTTACGGCCTTATCTGTGCTGAGCGCCATGACCTTCTCGACGCTGGTGTCCAGCGCGGCCTCGATCACATTGCGACCGCCCATGATGTTCGTCATGATCGCTTCGATGGGGTTGTATTCACACGCAGGCACTTGCTTGAGGGCGGCGGCGTGCACCACGATGTCCACACCCTGCATCGCCCGCCGAACCCGCATGGGGTCGCGCACATCGCCGATGAAATAGCGCAGACTGGGATGGGAGAAACCTGCGGAACGCATCTCGTGCTGCTTGAGCTCATCACGGCTGAACACGATTAATTTAGCCGGCTGGTACTCGTCGAGCATGCGCCGGATGAAGGCGCGCCCGAACGAGCCCGTGCCGCCTGTAATGAGGACAACTTTATCGTTCCATTTCATCATCCGACCTATCCTTCTCCTGTACCTTCTTACTCAGGCTTTTGAAACAAGACCATCGGATATTGACCCCAACGTCCCAGCAGATGAGGTAGCCTCTCTTCCTTCCAATACAGAAGCCGCAGCCAATATCTTCCCAGGAATTGGCGGTGTACCATAGCACGCAAAAACGCCGAACTCACCGTTCGCCATACCCGGATCTCGAAACCCGGCAGATCGCCGACTTTCTCTTCCAACCAGCGATGATCGTGTTTGAAGCTGTACAATCCGGGTTTCGTCAACAGGGCTACCGTCTCTTTGTCGATCTCTTTATCTTTAACTTTCAATGGACGGTCCTTGCCGAATCGTGCTCGACTGTACAATCTCAACAGCCAACCGGCGAAACGAACCGGGATGTTTGCCAATCGCATGAGCAGAGAATGTTCCCCCCAACTGTAGATGACAATAGCCTCGCCACCCGGTCTAAGGACCCTGTAAAACTCACGAAATGCCGACTCCTGGTCTTCCATCGGCAGGTGGTAGATCACATGCATCGAAACCGCTGCGTCAAAAGCGCCCGACTTGAAAGGCAAATTGGCCAGATCTCCAACGACAAAGAAACCGTGCTCGCCGATGCGCTCACGCGCTTCCTTCAACGCCAGGCTAGAAATATCGAGACAAACGCGGTGATCGAAACCGCTTGAATAGTCTTCGTATTCTTTGTATTGAATCGGGCCCGAGCCACCGTCAAGGATGAAGCGCCCCTCTTCCGGGAGATAGTCACCGACCCGTTCCCGGCAGCGGCGCACGTACTCCTCGGATACCGGCCGAAGGTCTTCGTAGCGCGAATTCTGGTAGAGGCCTTCCCCGATCTGTTTCCAGCCGTACTGATCGTAGAACTCCTGGACCTCACGCTTGATCTCGGATTTATCTTTCAATCTGTACCTCCGGCTCTCGTGCACTCATGACCTTGCTTCCCCAACCGATGGGCTCGCCAACAAAGGCGTTCAGGGTTGGGATGTATCTATCAATCTTACGGACGACATCACCAAATGGAAACTGCGAGATATCGTCCCAGAAAGAGATCAAATGCCAGGGAAATTCAAAGGGGTAATCAAAGAAAAAACGATACGCATAGCGCCAGGCAGCTTCGATCGACTCATCGGACAACCTGGACCACCCGGTTCTCGCTAATCGCGCTTCAAGCAATCTGACATATTCATCCCAGGTCCGGGGATCATCCGTGAAACCTTTGCCTTTGTAATGGGTCTCGCCGGCGACAACCACAGGCACGCCGTGCATGCACATCTCGAGACCCACCGTCGTTGTGTACACAAGCCCGAGGTGCGCTAACTCGATCAAATCGTATGTATTAATCTCTGATTCGGGCGGCACGACGATGACATGATCCGGTCGGTCAGGAAGCACATCCCTGACGATCTCCACCGAGGGATGGCCGGCTCCCAGCATCTCACCCGGATGAACACGCACGACCAGTTGATATTCGGGCAATTCTGCGAAGATAGCCACGGTCCTCGCCAGCCAATCCGCCATACCTGTCGTAAATACCTGCCGATTCAGCGCCAGGCTGTCCGCCACGACGTTCGTGCAGAGTAAAACCATCGGGCGATCAGGATCCAATCCCAGCTTCGCGCTCGCTTTAAGCGCACCTTCGCTCCCACCCGTTTGCCACTGCCGCTTAAACTGCTCCCAGGTCTGACCACCACGGCGCGCCTGGAACAATGTCTCTATGCGCTCACGCTCACCTGGACTCAAAGGAATATCCTTTACCGCAGCCCACAAATCGCCGGTGTCCTGGCGCATGACCTCATCGTTTTGCGCAAGCCAGACACGCTGGCGCTGCTCGCCAAATTCGTAGGTTACCGTGTCAACGCCTAGATGGCGTGCGACGCGGTACACCGCGCCGAACTCGAGGATGCTGCCATTGGGAATGATGACGACATCATATTCATCCTCGCCGAGCAAATCGTAGGCGCTCCCCGCAGCAATTCGGTTGCGGGCCAGGCGGAGCGCGTACATCGCCGCATCCCTGCTGTCACCATGAATGTCGATGGCCTCACGCTGCATGGTGTACTGCACATCGAGGCGCGTCTGTGCTTCTATCTCGGCTTCAAGTGTTTGATTCAGATTCTTCGATGAACGGGAGATAAGGTTTTGCAGCCCAATCGGAATTCCCCGATCTCTCAGCTGCCGCTCTAGGTAATGTACACCCCGGATGGCATCGAACTTTGTCACGGGTGTGGTCCAATCCCGGTAGGGCAGGTACGCGATGTCGACTTCATGCCCGCCAGATTTCAGCAGCAATCCCAAAACGATACCGTACTCCAACCACCACTTCAGATTTCCCACGATGAGGACACGTTTCCGGGCATCCTCCGAAACCCAGGGCTCCACGCTCTCAATGGCTGAAAGCCAGTTGCCGAGTTGGCGATCCAACTGCGGCAACGCGTAGGAACCTGCCGGCACGACATCGGGTCGCAGCGATTGGTAGAACTTGGCGCTGGCCGGGAACAGCCCCAGAGCTTCTTTAAGCAGGTTGCGCGTCGGGAATGATGTCATCGCACCGCCTCGGCCACGTCCCATTCCAACGCAGGCCTGACGGGCCCACGACGCGCCTCCGCCCAATGGCTGCCCGGCGCTCCTGCTGGATCTACGCTGAACGTCAGGGCGTGCTCGTCTGTGAAATACGAACGGATCTGGAATGAACTTGCGTTCGCGCCCAGAACGAATGTGCCTCCGTTCAAGAAATTTGCAGGGATGCGGCAGCGCGAGACATAGCGCCCTGCCTCCCGGTCGGTCAAGCTTTCAAAGCGAGCGGGGTCGTCGGTATCGAAGGACGTGAAGACCGGTTCGCCGCGACTGGTATACAGATATAGACCCACCCTGAGCCCGGTGATGGCTTCAGTAAGCTCGTACTCAAGTTCAATCGTGAAATGCTGTGTTGATAAGACTCGATCGACGACCCGGCCTTGAGCATCAACAACTCGCAGCGAGTGCGGGTTGAAGGGGTTTTCATCACCGGTCTCGGTCGGTTCATATAGCCGTTCTCCCGAGCGCGCCATCTCTGAGGTCATGTAATAATCGACGGCTTCAGCTGTTGGAGCACGCATAGCAATGCGGCCATCATCCAACACGATCGTCTCTTCAGTTAACCTGAGTATTGCGGACATATTGTGGCTGACGAAGAGCACCGTGCGACCTTCCTGGGCCACATCGCTCATCTTTCCGAGACATTTTCGTTGGAACTCCGCGTCACCGACAGCAAGGACCTCGTCCACGACCAAGATTTCTGGCTCGAGATGAGCCGCCACGGCGAATGCCAATCGCAGATACATCCCGCTCGAATAGCGCTTGACCGGCGTGTCGATGAACGTGCGCACTTCGGCGAAATCGACGATTTCGTCGAATTTTGATTCGATTTCGCTGCGCTTCATTCCCAGAATGGCGCCGTTCAGGAAGATATTCTCCCGCCCGGTCAGCTCAGGGTGAAAACCGGTTCCCACCTCCAGCAGCGAACCCACCCGACCGTGGATCTCCGCAAACCCCTCCGTGGGCTCCGTGACGCGCGAGAGCAGTTTCAACAACGTGCTCTTCCCGGCTCCGTTGCGGCCGATGATGCCCAGCACCCTGCCTTTGTGTAGATCGAATGAGACGTCTTTGAGCGCCCAGATCGTGTCGTGTTCGCGGCGGAATTCACCAGACCCAACCCGCTTGAGGCCGCTCACCAGCGCGTCGCGCAGCGTGCGATAGCCGCTAGGCATCGCACCGATGCGGTATTGCTTCCCCAATCCCTCGACGTGAATCGCGATTTCGTTCATCATTTAGACAACATCCGCGAATGTGCGCTCGGTGCGGCGGAAGTACATCGCACCGGTGATCAGAAACAGAATCGCCACACCAACCGAGAGTGCCAGTAAACCTGCAGCAGGTGGATCACCGCCCAGGATAGCCCATCGAAATCCCTGAACTACCCCCGCCATCGGATTCAATCCGTAGGCAACCCGCGCCCAGCCCTCCGGGATGATGCTCACAGAATACACGACGGGCGAAGCGTATAACCAGGCTTGCACCAGAAACGGGGTGACATATCCGATATCTCGATAGGCGACGTTCAACGCCGAGAGCCATAGGCCGACGCCAAGCGCGGTCGTCAGCGCGAGCAGCAAGAAAAGAGGCAGCGTCCAGACAGCAGAAGTCGGCACCACACCGTAGAAAAACAGCATGCCGATCAAGATCAAGAACGCCAGTCCAAAATCAACGATACCTGCCGTAACAGAAGCTAAAGGAATCGCTATACGTGGAAAGTAAACCTTGGTGATCAAGTTCGCCCCGGTCACCAGGCTTGTCCCCGCCTTGGTGACGCCATCCTGAAAGAGAACCCAGGGGAGCAACCCGGCATAGTAAAAAACCGGTGGCGGCGCGCCGTCCGTCTCCAGGCCGGCCAGCCCTGCAAACACGACCGTGAAGATGACCATGCTCAAGAACGGTTTCAGGATCGCCCAGGCCGCACCCAGAAGTGTCTGCTTATAGCGCACCTTAACATCACGCCAGACCAGGAAGTAGACTAGCTCCCTATAGCGCCAGAGTTCGCGGAAGTTGACGAACGACCAGCCCCGGGTGGGCTTGATAATTGTCACCTGATCAGATTGCGACTGCGCTGTATCCATAAGTTTCTATTTGCTCTCAGGCTGCAGCTTGTCCGCGATGTTGCTGGTACCACTCCACCGTCCGCTTTAACCCTTCTTCCAGATTGACCTGCGCTTCGAAGCCGAAGCGCTCCATTGCGCGGGATGTATCAAGCGCCCGGCGTGGCTGGCCGTTGGGTCGTGAGGTATCCCAGAGGATTTCACCCTCAAAGCCGGTCAGTTCCACGATTGTCTCGGCGAGATCTTTGATCGAGATCTCTTCGCCCGAGCCAAGATTGACCGGATCGCTGCTGTTATATCTCTCCGCAGCCAACAAGATCCCCTCGGCAGCGTCCTGTGCGTAGAGAAACTCACGCGTCGGCGATCCGTCACCCCAGACAACCAATTGATCATCGCCGCGATCCTCCGCTTCAAGCGCCTTGCGGATCAGCGCCGGGATGACATGCGAGGTTTCGAGATTGAAATTATCTCTAGGGCCGTAGAGGTTAACAGGAACAAGGAATATCGAGTTGAAATTATATTGCTCCCGGTAGGCTTCGGACTGCACCAACTGCATCTTCTTAGCCAACCCGTAGGGGGCGTTCGTCTCTTCCGGGTAACCATCCCAGAGGTTTTCTTCTTTGAAAGGGATCGGTGTGAACTTCGGGTAAGCGCACACCGTACCGATCGCCACGAACTTCTCGATGCCTCGCTTCCAGGATTGGTGGATCAGCTGCACACCCATCATCAGGTTGTCATAGAAAAATTCCGCTGGATGAGCCTGGTTCGCTCCGATACCGCCCACATTAGCTGCAAGATGGATCACCACGTCCGGATCGGCGTCTTCAAGCATGCGTGTCACATCATCCGGTTCGACCAGGTTGTACTCCTCGATTGTCGGCACAAACACGTTCTCAGCGCCACGCTTTTCGAGCTTGTCGAGGACGTACGAACCCAAAAACCCTGCCCCTCCGGTCACACAAATGTTTCGCTTCTGCCAGAAGTCAGGATCGCTTTGCCATTCACTCATCTACTTTTCTCCTGGATCTCTTCATAACCACCATCATTTGGAGCTAAATTCCTGAGTTCGATCTCCGAGCCCGTTACGCTCAACACGGGAAGGTTATCCGATAGGCTGAACTCAGGTTCGATGTTCATCTCGAGACACGTCAATCTGCAGACGTCGGCTATATCGCCACGCCCGTCGATCACAATACGGTCATGTCCAGCGGCTTGCACCAACTTTATCGCATCCCGTGCTTGCTTTCGCAATTCTCGATACAACTTCATCGAGTTCTCGACATAGGCGACGGTAAGCTTCGCGCGGAGCGCAATTCCCTCCGGGGTAATAATGTAGCGAAGTTTCTTGCGCTCGGCGCGCTTGACCTTCACGTAGCCTTTGGCAACTAACCTTTTTAAATGCCAGTTTACTGTCCCGACGGCAACATCCATCCGCGTCGCGAGTGAAGCCTGGGTGACATCCGGGTCTTCCTCGATCGCTTCAAGCAAATCGCGTGCATATTCTGTGGGCAACGTTTCGTCCATAACTACCTTTGCCAAAATTCAATCGCTGAATTATAACGCCAACCTCCGATGCCTGGAAGCAGGAACAAAGTAATGAATTCTGCTACTCACCGCATCGGGATATGTCATACAATCGGCGAAAATGTGTTTCGCTTGTGTCCTCGACCTCTTCAATCAATCTAACGCATTCCCTTGAAAAAGAATGTTTGACTTCGGTCGACATGTCTTGCCACCACAGCTCATCGACATAGATATAGTCAAAACCAGCATTAACCAGGACCTCAAGACTGGGCGATTCCACATATTCAAGCCAGGTATCCAGGCTGGTGGTGTTATCGGAAGATGTTCGCGTCAACCTGCCGGTTACTGGCACGGTGCGCCACTCATGCGCACTTATAACCAGCGCATCTTCAGGCAATTGGTCCCAGACCCGCCGCGTCATGTGGACGTCCAGGTCAGCAATTTGATATGAAAACGTCGCCCTTGGTATCGCTGTAATGAGCGAACCCGTGACCACCAAACCACCCAGGATCGACACCCCAATCCAAATTCCCACCGCACCTCGGACCCAATCGGATCTATACCGTCGAACCAGGGTAGCCAATATGGGAACTGACAGAACGATCCACCCTATCAATGCGAAGGCGCTCATGCGAGTGATGTCGCGGTCGACATCGTATCTCAGGAACATCGGAATGATGAACCCTGCATAACTGCCCAGAGCCAGAGATGCTTCAGCGATCCGACGCCTTTCCAGCCAACGCCGGATCCAGAACAGGATCAGTATTCCCGCTAAGACCGCCGGACCAAGCTCAAAGATTCCTACAACCAATTCGTTGGAACTCGCGATATGCAGTTCACCTAAATGAGCTGACACGATTGCAGGTGGCCAACGCAGCTGGAAACTACCCGCCCCGGTGCCGCCTCCCAGATTGCTCGCCGATCGAATGCCGACAATACCTCTTATCATTTCCGTAATCGTGCCCCCCTGAAAGATACTCACGATCCCTCCGAAGATGAGCGCCAGCAGTGCAGCGCTCATAGTCTGAGAACGAAAAGTCATTTTGAATCCATCCCGGGCCAAAGCCCAGAGAAATACAACCAAAAATCCGAAACCGAAGAGGATAAATTCCGCCTCCGCAACGAGTCCCCACGTGGCGAATAACACTACCAGGATCGAGGCCCCTTTCCATCCGCGCGCATTTCCAATCAGCAAGAGCATGAGAAAGAGGATTATGAGACTTAGACTGATCGGGCCTTTATGCAGCTTCAAAATAAATGGCTGTAGAATTCCATTAATATATCCGAATGGCAGCGGCAGCGGTGGCCCGCCATCGATCGTCCAGGACTGGCTCAAACCATCATAGAGCGACCGAACCGTCGAGTTTGAGGCACCCCATAGGTACACCTGGCTGCTCATCCGTCGGATCAAGGATTGAGGCAGAAAGTTAAGCAGCCAACGGCTCCCTGAGGCGAACGCAACCAATAACCCTGTTATCACTGCCCATGCTTTTGAACGCGTCATCCGCCAACCCCACAGCGCAGCTAGCAGCAGCGCAAGTGCCGCTGCGATGCCCTTGGAGAGATCAAACGCACTCCAGGGATACATGCCTCCAACACGCATCAAGCCTGCACCCAGCAATTGGAATCCGTAATGATAATTGAACAGGTAGTCTGGATTCATGTAAAAATGAGGTGGGGTATCACCGGCAGCCATGCTCGAGATGATCGAAAGATTCTTCCTGTCGTCGAAAATCGCAATCCCACGGCCGATTAAGGTGATCAAAACCGCAATTGCCAGCAATGAGATCAAAAGCGGCCAGATATTCAAATCCCGGGGATCCAGGCCGCGATTCCCACCGAAGAACCAGAAGGTCGCGCCGATCAAGAGAACAAAAAATGCCGCCAACCAGAAGCTGAATTCGGGGGGTATGAATTGGCCGAGAATATTTGAGAAAAAGATGAATCCAACGATCCCAATGCCCGACCCCACAATCAGACGTTCGCGCCTATACAGCCTGAACACGCTGGTCGCAATAAACCAACCACCGATGGTGAGAACGGCAAGCAGCAGGAACAGGCTGAACCAGCCGGATACTCCATCTGACATAAACCAGTACATGTCTATGCAGGGCCTCTAAAACTCAATAATCGCATTCGCTTTGTCCGCTGATAGGTACATAGAAATCGAGTGGAGGGGTGGATAATCTATCTGCAATCCCATAGTGACAGATGATCGGTTTGGACACTTCCTCAACCCAGGCATTGTTTTCCTCCGCGAAATCGTCATTTCTAGCCTGGATCTGCGTCGACAGCCGATCGACCACAATCAAATCAAAGCGCTGCTCTCTCAAATCCTCGCGAAATTGTTCTAAAAAAGGCTCATTCCTGGACATCGCCATCTCCATCAGAAAGACCGTCTCATATTCGGGGATCAGCGCTCCTGCCTGGATGTAGCCAAGTGTTTGCAAGTGCCGCTGGGAGATGAAGAGCACCTGCCCATCCCGTTCGGCAATCGGCTCGACGATCGCGCCGATCTCCTGCATGGCTCTGGCGGCTTGCTGCATGTCGAAAGAGCGCAGCGGTTTGCCCAAACCGATCGCGAAACAAATCGGCATCCAGACTGCTGCCATAAAGAGGGCGGCAGGGATGGATTGATGTTCCTCACGAAGATCAGCGTCCAACTGCCATCGATCGGCCGCTGTGTAGCCACCCAGGATCATCCATGCCACCAGGAACGCGTCCAGGTTATGAAGGTTGCTGCCACCTCCTATCTTGACACTGACCACCAACCCTCCCGCGAAGAGCACCCCCGGTATCGCCAGGATCGCAGCAAGCCGCAGCGGCTTAACCTTCCAGCCTTGGCGGAGAAATCGATAAGCGACCAGGATCGCTATCGGCAACAGCGCCAGGAGGATACCTGGTAATACCCCCAACGGGTATGTTCCACTGGGCAGTAAGCGGTACCAAAGCAGAGGTGAGTCAAAACTCGACCCAAATCGTCCCGCCTCATTCCCTGAAATGGCAATGTAAACCCACTGGCTCAAGAATCCAGCGGCAGTACCGACCGCAAACCAGACTACCGGCCACCCGAAATATTCGATGAAACCGCGATCTGCCTTCTTCTTCTCAAGGAAATACAGCAATGCAGCGAGCATGGCTGGCACCGGGATCCAGTTCACACGGCTGATCCCCGCCCATAATGAAGCCAATAGAACCACCCCGAGCGTAAACAGCGCGTTTTCTGAGCGTGTTCCCCAGATCACCAGGATCCCCATCACCAGCAGGTGGTACCAGACCGGTCCCTGGAAGAGAAACAGGAAACCCCACAGGATCAGCAGCCAACGGCTTGCCAGTGATTGAAAATGGAGCCGTCGGGCAAAGACGATGCCAACCAACAAAGTAAAACCAATCCAGACGACAACCTGCCATAAACGATGGACGAGCAATGTCGCTCCGGGGATCAAGAATGGAACCGACTGGATTAAGTAGCGTGTGGGGTGCAGCACACTTGGCGGGACAGAAACCCCATAAATCCGTTCAGATAAGAAGAGCGATGCATAGTAATACCTGCTGACCTCAGACCAACCAAGCGAGAAAGGATATGTGCTGATATCGGCGCTGAAGATGGATATTCGATAGACCGTTCCGTACGCCAGCGCTAAAGCTGTGAAGATAAACAGCAAATTCTTCGTTGGTTTCAGGCTGTGCGCCATCCAGGTACCGATGCTGACAAAAACCCAGAAGATAAGCAGCCTTGTGAAGAAGGGCAGTACGAACCGCCCGTAAGGACCAAGAAGGAGCCATGGAAATACGAGTGGAAGACCAATCACGATCAACCATCTCAGCAATCCAAGCCGGTTGATTTGTTTCGAAG
>CBFDDM010000060.1:0-19912 GCA_965603565.1 uncultured Anaerolineales bacterium
CGATACATGGACTTACATCGTCCTCTTCATGGACGTGATCGATGACGATGCGATCTGGCAGGAACCCAACCTGGTGGTCCTGATGCATCCACACCAGCGCGGGCAAGCTTGGCGTGTAGCGCGAACCGCTCAACTCGGCGTTCAAGTAAGGGAGAACATCGGTCAGATCTGCATCAACCAGCACGGCAGCCTCCATCTCAAGGCTGTCGCCGGCATGAGGGCTGAGCGAGAATTCAATCACCCAGGAATGAATGAGCGTATCTTCGGATGAGTCCATTTTTCCTTTGATCAGTGACGGGTCTGTCTACCCGACCTTTGAATATTATCTCATTCTCGCATAAAAACGCTTGCATCAGCATCGATGATGATCGATTAAAAAATGTAGAACCTAATCCAGCCAAGCAGACCGCCGCCCAGGATCAACCATGATGCGTTTACCTTCGTCCGAAAAACCATAACCAGAGCTACCATGGTGATCAGCGGGGTCAGGTAATCGATAAAGGCCTCACGAGAGAGGATAATTGTCACCGCCGCCATCAGCCCTAATGCGGCGACGTTGACGCCGTCCAGGATATGTTTTGCCCAGGCAGACCTGCGCAATCTGGGAATGAGCGGGTTAGTGAGACCCACGAGAAGGAATGAAGGCAGGAAGATCGCCGTAGTGGCCAGTATGGCACCCGGAAAGCCGGCCAGCAGGTAGCCAATGAAGGTAGCGGTCGTGAAGACTGGTCCGGGAGTAACCTGCCCCACCGCGACCGCATCGATCAACTGCTGGTTGGTCAGCCAGCCTAACCGGCTAACAAAGTCTGAATGTAGAAAAGCCAGCAGGACATACCCGCTGCCGTAAAGCACCGAGCCGATCTTGAGGAAGGTGAGGAACAGAACGGATAAATCGATGGATTGACGCAATTGGTTCAGCAGTTCGGACAGCGGCAAGGGCAGCAGCACGACCGCTGTCTGGGATGAGCTTGATCCGGTCAGAGATCTGATCAGCAGGAAAACCAGTCCACCGCCAAAGAGCAGGATCAACTCACTGACGTTCAGGAAGTAAAGCATCGTGACAGTGATCCCGAGAACAGCCAGGCTGAAAGACTGGATGGCGCGTTTTCCCAGCATCAAGAGCGCTTTGATGATCAGCGCGATCGCCACTGGCTTGATGCCATAAAGGATCCACTGCACCTGGGGGGTCGATCCAAATTCTACATACCCCCAGGCAACTCCTCCAACGATGACTGCCGCGGGTAAGATGAAGCTCGCCCCGCTGACCAGCAGTCCGGGCCACCCTGCGTAAAGATAGCCGACATGAATTGCCATTTCGGTCGAGTTCGGACCCGGGATCAGATTGGTAGCTCCAAGCAAATCTAGAAAGTTGGCATCGTCGAACCAGCGTCGTTTTTCGACGACCTCATCGCGGAGCATGGCGATGTGCGCGGCAGGACCGCCGAAGGCAGTCGCACCGAGGCGCAAGAAAAGCAGAGCGAGGATGCGCAAGCGTTCACGTATCGTTGATGGCGAAATTTCGTTCTTCAAAGGTGTTATTCGATCGGACATGGTAAAAAAAGAAGGAGGACCCACGGTCGACGGGAAGGGGAATGTGGTTGTGGATGAAGCCAACCGGGGTCCTGCCCACGACAGTATCCTATAAGAATGTTAAAGGAGGTTAAAGGCTTGTCCAGGTTTTGGGATAAAGCAGGGTCGTGTTTTAGTTTGTCGTTCCATCGCTCCAGCTATCGTGCCTGTTTATAGTTCCCATACCTGCCTCCCTGGCGCGGATGATTGCCTGGGCTCGATCAGCTACCTGCAATTTGCTAAAAATGTTGGAGACGTGGTTGCGCACGGTCTTGTTGGCAATCACGAGGCGCTCAGCAATTTCCTGGTTGTTGTGTCCACGCGCGATGAGTTCCAGAACCTCGTGCTCTCGCTCGGTCAACTCTGGGAAAATACCTGGAGCGGCAACCGGAGATAGCCCGGCAAAGAACTCCATCAAACGATTGGCGATCTTCGGCCCGAATAAGGCCTCCCCTTCAGAGGCGGCACGGATTGCCCGCATCATTTCATGCTGGTCGGCGCCTTTGAGAATGTAGCCACGCGCCCCGGCGCGCATGGCGGCAAATACCGAATCGTCATCGTCAAACATGGTCAGGATGATGATGCCGATATGAGGGCTGGTCGAGCTGATCATCCTTGTGGCTTCAATGCCGTTTACGCCGGGCATCTGGATGTCCATCAGGACAACGTCAGGCTGCCGATCGGCGATCTGCTGGATGGCTGTCTCTCCATCTGAGGCTTCGCCAACTATTTCGATATCTTCGACCGAATGGAACAACGCCCGAAGCCCGTCGCGAAAGAGTTGATGATCGTCAGCGATGTAGAGACTAATGGCTTCCATTAGTCTGTCTCCAATCGATCCAGCGGGAAGGAGGCGATGATCCTGGTTCCCTTTCCGGGGCTCGATGCTATCTGCAGATCTGCGCCCAGTTCATCTGTGCGTTCCCGCATCGAAGTAAGTCCTACACCGAGCTCGAGATCGTCTGTCAACCCGCTACCATCGTCTGCAATTTCAAGAGTTAATTTCTCGTCGGTTTTAAATGTCACCCAGCAATTGTCCGCGCCACTGTGCCGGCGAGCGTTGTTCAAGGCTTCCTGAGCGATGCGGAAAGCGGCGACTTCAACAGCAGCTGGTAGCTCAGGCAGCCGTTCGGGTCCCTGCACGTGAATTTCAGGCTTCTCGCCTGCCCAGCTAAGGGTGGCATGTTCCTTGATAGCCTTGAATAAACCGAGTTCATCCAGTGCAGGTGGACGGAGGTTGTTAACCAGGCCGCGGATCTCGTTGATGGCATCCTGCGACTGTGATCTGAGTTCATCCAGCAAGCGCTCAGCTGACTGCGGATCGTTTGAGAGCAAGTTGCGGGCAGCATCCAACTTGAGCGTCAGTCCGGCCAGTTCCGGTCCCAGTCCATCATGCAGATCTCGCCTGATCCTCCGGCGTTCTTCCTCTCGAGAGGTCACAAGGTGTTCGCGCGCCTGCAGCAGATCTGAGGTCAGGCGGGCGTTGTGTACGACCGCGCTAGCCTGACGGGTGATGTTTTGCAGAATGTGCAGATCCTTGGAGGAGAGCGCTTCCCCGCGCGCACGAGCAGCTACCTGAAGCCAGCCAATCTGGATGCCCCGATATTTCATAGGGAATCTTTCAGTCGGATCTCTGGGAATACCGAAGCTGGTTAGCGTCTCAGAACTTCGACCCCATTTGATCGCGACGTAGGGTAGTTTAAGCGTTTGGGCTATGGTCTGTACGATGGCATCGAGGGTGTCCTCCGGTGTGCCGGTCTTTTCAAGTTGATCCCCCAGTTTCGCCAGAACCAAAGTTGGATCATCGCGATCGCCGTACATCAACCGGTTCACGAGACCCTGCATGCGAGTCCGTAGTGGCTGGAACAATACGGCTGCCAGGCCCGTTGCCAGGAGCGGCATCCATGTCCGGTTGCTTGACTGGAACAGGGATCCGAGACCACCAACCAGCAGTGCGTAGATCAAGATTACCGATCCGGTAAGTGCTGTGTAGACCAGGGTGCGATTGATGACTTGATCGATGTTCCACAATCTAGATCGGGTCATGGCGATCGATAAGGCAACTGGGATGATGTTGAGCGAGAGCCACCATCCCAACTCACTTAATCCGGCCCACCATGGGACTTGCTGGCCCGGCTCAAGACTGGTCAGCTGGAAATAGGGCACGCTGGAAACCAGCACATAGATAATCCAGAGCCCGAATCCGAAGACAGCCCACTTGGTTTGCTGGCGCTGCTCGATGTCGGAAACGAACCTGTAACGGTATATCTGGGCGTAAATCCCAAGAACCATTGCAAGGATAAATCCGGCTGCAACAAATGCATACAAAACCGGGTAGCGGCCAAAATTTACGGCGCTGGGTTCGGGGGTGAATAAAAATGAAATCCCCCATGGGATCGATAGATAAAAGGCCCAACGCGTCCAGGAAGGGACGAAACGACCGTCAGGAAACAGCATCAAGAGCGCAAAAGTGGGGATGCCGAGGAGCATGCCCTGGATCGCGATGGCGAACGAGACACTGTCGAACCAGTAAAAAGCCAGGTGCTCAAGTGGCCCGGCCATGACGATTGCATAAATTAGCAGGTAGGCAGACAGCGCTGCTGGGAGCGGTTTATCGAATCTCTGCCGGTAAAGCAGCCAGGCCAGCAGCAGTGATAAGAGTGCAGAAGCTAAAGAGGCGATCCCACTCAGTACTGCAATACCCCGATCCAGGGAGGTCATCTGTTCCGCAGGTACGTGTGCGAGCTGTCCGCCAAACCGCAGAAAGTAGCCGGGTAGAGAGGCGATCAGCAGCGCGAGAGCGAGGATCGCCAACAAGATCCATACGATCCGGGCTGCCCTCGCCCACTGATTGTGGCTTGTCTCAGAATGGGGTGTAATCGCCATTTATGTGGGGTTCACCTCGATGTTACTGGGCTCATCAATTAGTATATTTTACCCCTAATATATCCATTTACGTCGTCTAACGGATCGCATCACTGTCTGCCAAGGCCCGTAATTGCGACACAAGGTGCCAGATGAGCGGAATCTGCGTAAGTCCATAGATGACGTGGGAGAAGTAATGACGGATGGATTGCTCGGGGTAAAAAGGCCAGATAGAAAGGGGTAGAACCGAAAGCCCGGCACCTACCACGAAGTGTATCGCGACCCAGATGAAAAGCAGCCATGTCCAAAGTCGCCGGTACTCTGGTTGAAGCAACCACCCGACTAGCAGGATCACATAGATGCCTGTCGGGATGATATGTTCCGGGCGTAGAAGCGGCAACATCGGCAATTCAACACGGTTATGAACGATCATCCCCGCCCATGAGAACAGGACAAGGCATGTGAAAAGAACTCTGGAGGAGAACAATTTTTTATCATCCATAGTTTTCGAATCTAGTCTTCTTCGAGCACCAGCATAGAGTGCCAAACGCCCTCCAACCTAAATGGCATCTTATGCCAGTTATCGCCATAGTCAGAAGTGTGCCAAACATCACCGCTCTTCAAGCCTGCGTAGAGTTCACCCGGTTTGCCCGGGATCGTCACCAATGATGTGGGTGTTTCGCGCAGTGGATGCGATGTCCACCCGATCGATTCCCAACCCGCGCCTCCAGATGAGCGGTAAAGGTAGACCTCTGGGTCATCACCAAAAGCGTTGAAAGGGCTTTTTCCGACGCAGATATACCAAACCTCTGGTTTGGCCGGATCGGCTGCACAAACGATACCGTAGGAGGCCGCAAGGCCTTTCCGCGCTTTCTGCCAGGTTGCACCGCCATCTTTGCTGATGGATGCACCGCCACCGGTCCCGCCGGCTTCATATACCCATTTGCCGTTCGAATGATGGAACTTTAGAGAGTGACAATCGCGCAGCGATCCACTCAGATGGCGCGACCATGTCTCTCCGCCGTCATCGCTGCGCACGACGGCGCCGAACTCGACGCCGGCCAGCAGCACGTCTTTTTCCGTAGGGGAGGGTGCCACGGCGATAATGTATGGCCTTCGATCAGGAGGCTCCGCGGGCGAGAACCACCACCACCGATTTGGGATGTGCCGGAATCCATCTAGCTCATTCCATGTGTCGCCTCCATCGGTCGATCGGAAGAGAAGCGCGGGTTTCGACCCGGCATATAGGGTGTCGGGTTCATGAGGATTTACAGCCAGAGATTTAATGACCTGTCCCTTCATACCCGCTGCGTTCCAGCTTAGGCCTTTATCCGCCGATCGGTATACTCCAGCCTCTTTCGTGCCCGCATAAATGATGTTCCTGTTGGAGGAGTCCTCCGCGAGACAGGTCACACCAAACTCGGGGAGCAATTTCTTGACCTCCCAGCTTCCATCTGGACGCTCTCCAGCACGCTGAATCCCTTTTCCGTAGCAGGCGATGATCACTCGCTGTGTGGTCATGCCGAACCTCCTTGTAAGTACTGCTCGAGATTCCGGGCGAGTTTAAAAGCCCAGATCGGATAGGCAAAAATCAGGCCGGCCAGTATGTGTAGTGCAAGTCCTTTGGGCAGGCGTTTGTCTTGCCTTCCGAGCCGCTCTATCAAGACAAACCAGACGGTACCCACCAGAAAAGCAGGGATCACTAAAGCGATCTGTTGGCGGAATGGGATGAATCCAACCACGAGCAGTGTTTGAAGCATGATGACACTCAGGAAACCAAACAAACCGATATTCATTGTGACCTTGTTCAAGCGGTTATCACTTGCTTGCAGTAGTCGATGCACGCTGAACATGATCGGGAGCAGCAGAAGGTAGTGAATGATCACGGCAATATCGTTAAGTGGACCAAATATGTCCACACCGGAAAAGAAGATCACCAGAAAGATCAATCCGATAGCGGCAATAATGCCGCTTGCATAGGCTGCCCATATTGTCCTCCGCACCTGTGCAGGTGTGCTGGAGCTGATTATCTCAGGCAGTGTGTATCGCATCATTTTTTATAGACTCCTGGAATTGATATCAATGAGATCAGGGGAAGCAGATGGCCGCTCCTCGACCTCCTAAAGTTCGATTACACGGACGTAAGCGAGCGCAAATTCGTGTCTTCTTTCGTTATCTTTTGCAGTGCCGCAAGGGTGGTAAGGATTACGGCCGGGACACCGATTACGATGTTCGTCCAGATGATGATCTCTCCTACCGGCCAGCCCGTTGGGCAGGGCGAGGGACAGAGGCTGATGACGGTTGAAAGGCCGAAGATCAGCAGTAGTGCGTTGAATACAAGGTTGGCGATCATCGCTCCACGACTGAAGCGTGCTGTGGCCGCATACAGGGCGTAGATCCAGCCTCCAAACAGGGCGAGGTTAATTAGGGTGGCGATCCCAGTCATGCTCACTGAGAAACCCAGCTCGTTATACACGTATTGGTAATCAAGGAATGTTCGGGCGAGCATCGCCAATAAACCCGCAAATGAGAAACCGTTGGCATAAAGCCAGATTTTCTTTCTTGAAAACATTTCTTCCTCCTATTCAACCGGCTCGAGATTGCTCAGGTAGATCCAGAGTGCTTCCAACTCCACCTGGGTCATGGAATTGGCGATCGGCCAAGGCATCACACTTGGGTCGAGCATTTTGCCTTCCGGAGTAACACCTGTTCGCATGGCGTTGACGAAATCTTCCTGGGTCCAATTCCCTAGATTCCCTGCGGGTGTCAAATTGGCTGATTGTGGCGCATCGGGCGGGCTGCCAGGTACGGGGCCACCTGCGTAATCACTTCCATGACAGCCGATGCAGCTGGTCGCCAGATAGGCGCCGAATTCTTCGCTTGCAACCTGTTCCGGGGCATCAGGTCGGGGTGCGTCGTGATCAATGATCTCTGCGGCAAGCGGGGGCAGCTGACCGAGCGTGAAAAGAACACGTCCCAAAGGTCCAATCGCAGGTTCAGGATGTACCCGATCGACCGGCGGGAGACTCTCGATATATGCAATCAGCGCTCCGGCATCCTTGTCGCTTAAAACAAAGTACTCTGCGGAGGGCATGACAAGCAAACCATGCCCTTCTGGATCTACGCCATGTCGAATTGCGCGCAGATAATCACTCTCACTGTAATCCCGACCGACGCCGCCTTCACCCGCGGTCAAGTTTGACGCATAAATTGCGCCTATTGCGGGATCCTCAATCACAACCTTTCCGCCGAGGTCGGCAGCATGGCAATCTGTGCAACCGCGAATCTCGGCAAGCCTTTTCCCTTCCTCGAGGGTGTCTGCATCAGATGAGACTACGACTGATCCCGGATCAACCTGGTAAGACCTGTTAAGACGGGTCTCGCTGATTGCGAAAGCGGTCGCGAAGGCAACTGCCATTACCGCAATCAGAACACCTGCGATAATTCCGAAAAGCTTGAAAAATGTTTGCATTAGAAATTCTCCTCAACGTCTGGGGTTGTCTGACGACAGTCAGGATAGCAAGCCGGCTGTCCCGTTGTCATGGGGCTGGTGTCCCGATTCAAGCGGGAAGTTATCACCAGGTGGTCAATGCGGTTGAGGGTGTTATAAGGAATGGATTACATTCAGGGAGAGTATCGTGGCGAGCTGCTGGCGTTCAGGCAACTGCCTAAGTTCCTGCTTAGCTCGGCAATAGCTCGCTCGCCGCCGCGCGGAGCACCCGGCCATTCGTCAACCCGTGAACCCCAGTACTCGCGTGGTGTTTCCGGGTAGCGAGGCAGGAGATGCATGTGGAAATGGGCGATGCCCTCACCAATCACAAACAGGTAGATCTTCTCGGCTTTGAGTTCCTCTTTGAGGGTGCGTGCTAGCAGCCTGGCCATTTTCCCAATTTGCACTGCTTCTTGCTCTGTGAGCGACGTCAGATCAGGGGTATGGCGACGTGTTTCGAGCACCAACCAACCGAGGTACTGATCCGGCTTCTCATCCCAGAGATGAGCATGGCAGGCGAAGACGAGCTCATCAGAGTATATCGGACCGCCCGGAAGGTCGATCTCGCCGCGCTGCTTGCGGCAGATCAAGCAGGCAGAGTCACCTGAGGAAGCTGGCGAATGGGATTCGTCAGTGATACTCATAGCAGCTGCTCGACGAGGATTGGGGCGAGGATCAACAGCGTTCCCGTGAGCCAGATCTGCAACGTGATACCGTACATGCTGAAAAGTTCACGGAAAGTAATCCGGGCGCGCTCCCTCATTTCATCGTGCCCGGTGGCGGAAACATATTGATACGAAAAGCTTTTTGTTGACGCCCAACCGCCGGCCAGCAAAATCAAGCCGATAAAAATGCTGATGGCACTCTCCAGGAAGAGGTAGTTGCTGAGTTCGAGCAGCAAATGTTCGCTGAAGAACCAGAAAACTACGAATGCGCATGCAAAGAGGATGAAACTATTCCGGAACCCACGCCAGAGCAGGACAAGCGCCGCCTCCCAGAGAGTTATATTTTGCATGGATACGTCCCTTTGGATATCACATCTATATTAGCAGGAAAGAGGTGTGTAGTGCCTACCTATCTCTCTACCGTAAGGAACTGATCAGCCATTAGAACGATGTCATGGAAGACAGCCGACAGCGAAATCAGTTTCTGAGTGGATACAAGGTGCGCTTGGTCCTTCGGTGTATGTGCAATTTCTGACCACAACGCGTCGAACTGATCAGATGTGAAGGCTAACGCTGGTATGCCTTGCTGGATGAATAGGCTGTGATCTGATTGGTACCATTCCTGTCCCTCCACAAGATCGGGATATCCTGTAAGTATCTCCTCCATTTGGTGCTTGAGTTTTTGCGGACATCCATAAAGTGAATAGGCGCTACGCCCCTCTTTGTAACCGGCACCATCGATGTTGATCGCCAGGAGGACATCTTGCGCTGAGCCGAGCGAAGATTGCAGGTAGTCGATCTCGCCGGATGCGGCGTAATAGTCCTCTCCGTTGAAGGCGACAATCTCGAGGGCTCGTTCACCCGAATAATCACGCAACCGTTCGGCCAGCATCAGCAGGGTTACTATCCCGGCGGCGTTGTCGAGCGCTCCAGGTGTTCCTTCCTTTGTGTCAATGTGCGCACAAAATACGAGACGTGGTGAAAAAGAATTGCCCTTTCGGCCAAGCACATTGCAGGCGGTAGCAGGAATTCGTTCAGCTTCAATGTGAAGCCGCGCGCAGGCTTCCCTGTACGAAGCCAGGCGTTTTCCGATAGTATCCTTGATGTAGACCGATGGGATATCAAAATCTCCATCCTCGAAGAGCGGAAAGGGGTAAAGTCCACCTACCATATCCGGGTTCTTGCCCGTGGCGGCGATCAGCGCGGCAGGCGCTTTCTCTTCGAGAGCGGCGATGATCTCCTGGTGGTGTTCAGGGTTGTAGAAAGGAAAGTTTTTAGGCATCAATTGTTCTGTGACCAGTTCACCAGCCAACAGCCCGATATTTCCCTTCAGGTCAGCACGTTTCACCTCCTCGAGAGATGTGAGGTGGATAAGAGGGGCTTCGATCTGGGTGCCCTTTGAGTAAGGGCTGATATGAGCCTCAACCGGCTCTCCGTTGACGCTCAGTGCAACCTGACCGGAATTCCAATCCATACATTCAAAGCAGGATTCTTGCACCTGGAAATCAAACTGGTCGAGTTCCGAAGCGAAGAATTCGACCGCCATTTGATTGTGTGCACTACCCGTAGGCCGGGCACCCAGCTCATCACATAAGAAATGTAGATACTGCGCGGCCTTTTGTTCGAGCGCCGCGTGGTCTTTTGCCGACATGCCTAATTCAAACAAAGCGCGCTCCAGTTTGTCATCATCTGGCTCGTTCTAATGGAGTTGAACACTTTCTAAAACGTCGCTTAAGCGTTTCAGCGTCTGGGGATCATGGATGGCGAGCGCGATCAATTTACCATTGTGCTCAACGAAGGTCCAAGTGACTTCAAGTGGCACACCGCCTCCACCTATTACGGTCTGTTTGGCGCTTACTTGACCCATTTGTACATCCTCGATCGGTGCGAGCGGGCATGTGCTGCATTGTCCCTGAACGAATTCTTCGATCGTGGCTGCGTCAAGATCCAAGATTGCGATGCTGCTCATACCAGGGCCACCGGATACAACCGGATCCGGTCCGAGTCTGTAGAGCGAAAACGTGAGGTCACCGCCACCAGTCGCATCGATTGGGCCGGAAACCTTCCACCCATCCGGAAGGATCAATGAGAAGGAGCCCTGTTCGTTGAAGTAGCGCAGTCGGCCAACAGTCGGGGTTGGGACAGATTCCTGCTGCGTCTCGGTTGGCACAAGTATGGTGAGGTCTGCAGGTGGTGAGCAGCCTGCCAGGGTCAGCAGTAAGAATGTAAAAACAAGTACCGATATTTTGTGAGCCATAACTTCGTATCTCTCTTCGAGTGATTCGCGATTAAATGAGTTGTGGTCCAGCGCCGGCGATGGCGGGATCGACATCATCTTCGAATTGTTTGAAATTGTCCTGGAACATGCCCGCCAATTTGCGAGCCTGTTTGTCGTAAGCATCCGGATCCTGCCAGGTTTCGCGCGGGTGGAGGACCTCGTCGGGGATGCCATCAATATGCACGGGGACATGCAGACCAAAGAAAGCTTCGGTCTCCAGCTCGGCGGTCTCTAATTCACCGCTGATCGCTGCGTCGACCATCCTGCGGGTGTGGGCCAATTTCATGCGATGTCCTTCACCATACGGACCGCCGGTCCAGCCGGTGTTGACCAGCCAAACCTGAGCGTCGTGTTTCTCGACCTTTGCGCCGAGTAAGTCGGCATACACTGTTGGATGGAGCGGCATGAAGGGCGCGCCGAAGCATGTGCTGAAATTTGGTTGAGGCTCGGTGACGCCGCGTTCAGTGCCGGCAACCTTGGCGGTGTAGCCACTCAGGAAATGATACATAGCCTGTTTGATCGTCAGTTTGCTGATCGGCGGCAGCACACCAAACGCATCTGCGGTGAGGAAGACGATATGCTTCGGGTGACCGGCGACACCACCCCGGCTTGCGTTGGCCATATGAGAGATCGGGTAGCTGGCGCGTGTGTTCTCTGTGAGGGCATCGTCATCGAGGTCGACGCGACGCGTTTCTCCGTCGTAAGCAACGTTCTCAAGGATGGTCCCAAAACGGCGTGTCGTTTCGTAGATCAACGGCTCGCCTTCGGGGTCCAGGCGGATCGCTTTTGCGTAGCAACCACCCTCGAAGTTGAAAATACCGGTATCGCTCCAACCGTGCTCGTCATCACCCACCAACGTCCTATCGTGCACGTTGCTCAACGTGGTTTTTCCGGTGGCGCTCAAACCGAAGAATAGCGCGACGTCATCAACGTCCTTGCCATAATTTGCGCTGCAGTGCATTGGAAGCACGCCCTGCTTGGGCAGTACGTAGTTCATGGCGGTGAAGATGCTCTTCTTGATCTCGCCGGCATACTCCGTGCGAGCGATCAAGACGAGTCCTTTGCCGAAATGGACCAGGATGGCGGTCTGGCTCGCTGTGCAGTCGATCTCCGGATCGGCGTGAAAGCCGGGCATGTCAATCACGGTGAACTCAGGGACATGTTTGCGGAGCTTATCAGGATCGAACTCACGGATGAACATGTTTCGGGCAAAGAGGCTATGCCAGGCGTAATCGGTGATGATTCGAACGGGCATTTGAAATTCAGGATCGGCGCCGGCGTATCCGTCGAATACGAAGATGTCACGATTCTGAATGTATGCGAGCATACGGCGGTGGACGCGGTCGAAGCAATCTTCAGCCATCGGACGATTGACCTTACCCCACCAGATTTCGTCTTTGCTGGACGGTTCTTCGACGATGAATTTATCCGTGGGGGATCGACCGGTATGGTCGCCTGTGCGAACGATGACTGGGCCGAGGTGTGCAAGTGCGCCTTCGTGTCGGCGGACGATGCGCTCATAGAGCATGGGTGTGGTCAAATTCCAATACACCGTACCGGCATTGCGGATGCCGTGGTTATCAACACCGTATTCGCTGATGTTTGGGCCGAAGTTCTGGGCCATATCCTCCTCCATTGGCAAGCGCTTATTCGAGAGTCGACTGCAATGATGATATCACCGATGAGAACTCGATCGTTGGCGGAGATAATCATCGTCAAACATTGAAAGGGCGCCGCTTCTCCACCTTGCCAATATTGCAGTTTTTGGAGAAAGTGTGCCATAATTATCGACAATGAGAAATTAAGCTGCGCAACAGTCGCCGCAGCAGAATTTCTTAGCGAAGACTTCGTCGAGCAGCAAGGCCTCCAGGCGTCACGACTACAACATCAACGAGGACAGCCACAACCGCTAGCGACGAGCGCTGAGTTACCGGGACGCGCGTGAATTTTCCGTATTCCGTTTGCTCTTTTGTCAAGCCCGGTAACTCGGGGTGACCGATTTTGCCATGTACTTTTTGCACTTGAAGATTCAGAATTCAAATCTCGTTTTTATTCTGCATAAGGCTGCACAGGTGTCTCAATGACTGAAAAGAGAATACAACCACCACATTTTTCTCGTCGTGCTTTCCTCAAATACGCAGGGATCGGTGCAGGTACCGCTGCGCTGCACGCCTGCGGATTAGGGCAAGTAGGCGAGGGCGCCCACGGTAGTGGGAGAGTGCAATTAGTTTACCAGGATTGGCGGACGGACTGGTTCCCGGAAATGGCGCGGGAGAGCCTGGCCATGTTTCATGCCAGTCACCCTGAGATCCAGGTATTTTATTCGCCTGACCCTGAAAACGTTCAGGAGCGGATGATGACGGATTTCCAGTCGGGGACGGCGCCAGATGTGCTCGCTGGATGTTGTGATTTCTTTCCAATCTGGGCGCAGTCAGGTTTTCTGCTTGACCTCCGGCCATATGTTGACGCTGAAATTGACCGCATGGTGCGTTTTGATTGGGATCCAGCACAGTATCAGGCGCTATTTGCGGAGGATGGCCTGCAGTTCGCGCTGCCCAAATATCATGGCGCGCTCGCCTTGTTTTATAACAAGGATCTTTTTGATGAGTTCGAGGTTGACTACCCTAACGGAACATGGGACCACGAAGATTACTTGCAGGCGATGAAAATGCTCACCCATGATCGGGACGGAGATGGTGAAATTGATCTGTGGGGCAGCATCCTGGACATTAGCTGGGAGCGGTTACAAGTTCATGTAAATGCATGGGGGGGTCACTTTGTCGACCCTGAAAACTCGAAACGCAGTTGGATGGCCCGCCCCGAGAGCATGGCAGCCTTGCGCTGGATACGCGATCGCATCTGGGAGGACCATGTCATGGCGAGCGAATTGGACGTACAGGGCTTGCGAACCTGGGATGCGTTCATCGCCGGTAGAGTAGCCATGGTCGAGGAAGGTTCGTGGGCTCTGAGGGAAATCCTGGACAAAGCCGATTTTCGCATCGGTGTCGCGCCGCTTCCAAGAGGACCCGCCCGCCGAGTCACCCTGTCGACGACGGACGGTTTCGCAATTTTTTCTGGAACTCGCTACCCGGAGGCATCCTGGGAACTGATGAAATTTCTCACAAGTAAGGAATACGGACTGGCGATGACCAGGGCACACTTCCTTCAGCCGGCGCGCAGCTCACTTGTTGATGCATGGGTAGATACGATCCGCGAGCAATACCCTGAGAAAGCAAGCGATATTGACCTGGAGGTCTTCGCGGGTGGGCATTTAGGTGGATATTCGGTCACCGCTGAAATCTTTGCGAACATGAGTGAAGCGCGACGCATCGCCCAGAGCTCCTGGCAGCGGATTTTCGCTTTGGGTCAGGATCCAATCGAACGCATGATCCAAGCTTCGGCCGAGATCGAGGTGGCGCAAGGCGCTTGAGGTAAGGATGTTATTGATGGTTCAACACTGGTATAGACGGTGGTCGCGCAACGCAGGCTTCTGGCTGCTGTTAGTGGTGATGACCATTGTCCTGGCGGTGGCGGCTTACACCTATTCAGGCTATCGGCGTGAGGCGGCAGAGTTAGTGTTGGAACGTGACGAGCAGCTTGTGGTACTGTCGGCTACCCGGTTGAGGGAGGAGTTGGGCAATCTGGCAGGGAACCTGGAGCTGCTCGCCAGATCGCGAGATTTATCCAGCAGCGATCCGCAGAGGCAGCGGGCTGCGATGGAAGAGGCCGCAACACGCCTTGCGGTTTTTGACGGCGGCGTGGTCCTATTAGACGAGCGCGGGATCGTGCAACTCACGCATCCGGAAATGCCCGAACTGATCGGGGAGGATTGGTCGGACCAGGCGCTATTCCAGAATGTCTTCGACCAATCGCTGCTGTTCATTTCCGACATCCAGCGTACAGGTTCGAACGACGGTCAGGTCGTACTGCTCGGTGTGCCCATGCAGGGTGAGGTGGGGCAATTTTCAGGCGCGTTGGTGGGTATGTTCAAGTTGGGAGAGGACACACTCAGCGCCTTTTACGCTTCCGTTGTGCGTCTTCGCTTAGGACAATCTGGCACGACCTATATTGTGGATGGCAGCGGCCGCATTCTTTTCGATTCGGAGTCGCAGCGGATTGGGCGCAGTTTGAACTCAGAAGAGCTCGTCCTGCTGGATATCCAATCCGAGGCGAAGGCCATTTTCACAGAGGATGAACGCGGGAATCAGATCGTGGCAGCGGTCGCCCCGGTTCCGGGAACATCCTGGTATTTGATCATTGAAGAGGACTGGGCAATCCTGACGCAATCGACCCGCCGCTTCAGCAACATCCTCTTGCTTTCTTTTGGCGTGGCGCTTGTGCTGCCGCCACTAGGCCTGGCGATCATGACCAGACAGCGCCGGTTCAGGCTGTTCGCAGACGTGCTGCCTCCCCAGGAGGATCACATAGTAAAGTTGCTCCGTCAGGAGCTGCATCCTCAAGAACTTCCAATGCTTCCTGGCTGGGATCTGTTTTTCAAACACGACTCTGGTAGAAGCGGGGGTCATGACTTCTTTGATGCCATGATTACGCCGATCGGACACTTGATGCTCGTCGTTGGTCATGTAGAGGCAGGCGGAGTCAAAGGGGCCTTAGCGCTGACGACGACGCGCTCGATGCTGCGTTCTACCGGACTGCAGATGATAGAGCCCCACGAGGCACTCGATCAGTGCAACAAGCTGCTGTGCGCCGAACGGCCGGAGGCTTACTCGGTGAGGAGCCTGTATCTGGTGTTGGATCCCTCAACAGGCGTCCTGAGCTATGCGAATTCAGGTCAGCCGGCGGTGTTTGTCGCCGGGCCGGAGGTCAGGAGAGAAAGGGAAGAGGCAGATCTTCCTATGGGCACCTCGATCGAGGTTGAATATCAAGCAGGCGAGCTTGTCATTGAATCGGGTGAGGCGCTGGTACTCTTGAGCCCGACGATGATGGAGGCGGAGAACTTCGAAGGCGAGATTTTCGGCGAAGAAGTTGCTGCCATTCTGGCACGCGAGCATGTGGATAACGAGGCGATGGCTGAGAATATATTCATTGATTATGATCGCTTCGTCGGTCGAGGTGCGCAAAAGGACAACGATCGGAGCATATTGATTCTCAGGCGCCTTGAAGACGGGAAAGATTACACGACATGAGCATTGCCATGCGATCTTCAGAACGGCCAGCTGATCAGCTTGAATTGCTGAGTCGCTACATAACACTGCTCACCTTCGCGGTGGGTATCGTTGTCCACTTCCTGGCGCCCGTCTGGGCACTTGCCTGGCGGCAGGAGCCCTTCCCGGGATTTTTGCTTGAGCGCACGTTGGTTGTCAGCAACCGCAGCTCTGAGAATTGGAGCGGTATTGAGAGCGGTTTGGGCCCGCCCTATCAAATCACGCGTCTGGGTGGCAGGCCGGTCGAAGATCATGCTGCTTACCATGAAGCTGTTGAGAGTGTTCAGGTCGGCGAGCGTGTTCCTATCTTTGCCATCCTTCCGGAAGGCAATCCGGAACTATTTCCAGACGTCGAGCTGCGCCCATTCCCGTCTCAAGATTTCATTCAATTATTCTGGCTACCATATTTTATTGGTCTCGTTTATTTGGGTATAGGCATATGGATCTACATGGCGCGCGGGGCGGAGAAGCCTGGTCGCGCACTGGCGTTTTTCTGTGGAAATATCGCCATCGTAACTGGCTTGCTCTTTGACGTTCTCACCAGTCACCATGGCGTGTTCCTATGGGCATCCTCTCTGGCGATGCTCGGTGGCGCGCTGATCAGTTTGTCGATGCGTTTTCCTGTGGAGTGGGCGCCGGTTAACGGTCAACCATGGATCCTGTCGGTGCCATATCTGGTCTCATTTTTACTTGCCGGCTGGTTGCTGGTGAACCTGAACGACTATGAGCAGCCATGGCGCTACCTGGATGCACGCTTAGCAGCCTATTTCTACACCGCTTTGGCGACGATCATTTTTTTCGCGGTGATGGTCTATCGACTGCGTGTCAGCTCTGCTTCGTTGATCAGGAGGCAGGCTCGTGTGGTTCTGCTGGGAAGCATGTTGGCGTTCCTGCCAATTGTGGTCTGGTTTTCTTCGGCGCTGTTACAGATCAAATTAGAGTTCAACAGTTTGGTATTCCTGCCGGGGTTACTATTGTTTCCAATCTCGGTAGCCGTTGCCATATTGCGCTATCGCCTACTGCAGATAGATACCCTCGTGCATCGGGCGATCGTCTACGCCGTTGTCACCGCAATTCTTGCCGGGATCTTTTCGGCCCTGGTCGCTCTTTCCAAGAGTATTTTTACGGCGACAACTGGAGTGAGCAATGACACCGCCATCATCATCATCACGCTTATCGTTGCCGCTGCGATCGTCCCGGTCAGGAATATCGTCCAGGGCTGGATCGACCGCCGCTGGCGCGACTTACCCTCTCGGGCTTTAAGTAGTTTTGGTGACGAAGTGCAATTTTTTGTGCAGATGAATGACGTCAGCACACTCACCCGGAGGTTTCTCAGGGAAGCGGTCGATTCGCTGAATGCCAAAGGTGGCGCGATTGTGTTTGTGAATGGTGGTGATCCCGATTTGATCGGTATATATGGCGACTGGAGGGGCAGCGCAAAGGTCAGCGTTCCGCTTACCTGCCAGGGCGAGCGCTACGGGGCATTAATGCTCGGGCAGCGTAAGAACGGTAAGGCGTACCAACGCTATGAAGTCAATTCGCTCGCTCAAGTGGCCGGACAGGTCGCCAGGGCGATTCGCATCGCCCAGGGACTGCAAACACTGGCAAGCGGTGCTAACCAACAACTGCGAGCAAGGCCCGAATCACCGCGTTGAGCCAGCGAGAGCAGAGTGCCTGTGCTGCTACGCTGGAAAAAAAGGTCAGCGCGATCGCTTAGAGCGAGTATCCCAGCTGTTCGATCTGAAGGCCCAGAATTTTATGGAAAAGAGATTGCTGGGCATCAGAGAGATGCCCGCGATGGCGAGCCACCGATTTCGAGTGGATGTCTTTCGTGTTGCGCAGTTTGTAATCTCCTCCGGCGCGGAGAAGGTGGAAGCGACGAAATGGATACACTTTTTCAAATGGCACTTCTAAATAGGAGAACAAGCCCTTCAGTATCTTGTGAGGGCGCGTCACCAGTTCCTCGTACCTGATCAAGTGCCAGCGTTTCTCATCATCAAAATAATGGTGATATGTTCGTTTCCAGCGCTCCAGTAAACCGAGGTCGATGTCATGCCTGCGCTCGCCCGGGAGCCAGAAGAGGTATTTATAGACCGGGCCCGCCTCCTCAGCAGACAAATAGGAATCACGCGGATCCCGGGCGATCCAGACGAATTTATCGAATCGCTCATAAAACGGGATCCGGGTGTAAACATAGAAGAGATCAAGCGGTTTGACCACACGGTTGAGGTTGGAGCGCATGCCAGCGAGGGCCGGAGGGAGTACGAAAAGCGAGTTGAAATCGCTATAGGCTTGAATGCGCGAGTGTTCGTTGAGGATATGCTGCAGCAGCGTGCTGCCGCTGCGCATGGCGTAACCGATCAATATGTTTGCCGCTCGAGCCATATGGGGCCTCCCCACCTCATTTTCAGTATAAACCTTCCACGAAGGTCCCTTTATAGAATCGATGTAGAGGCCGGGTCCCCCCACCTCTACATGGAAATCCGTATCAATATTTAGTGGTTGAGGTTACGGTGCGTCACGTCCAGGACCGAGCAGGGGACAGAGGAAGAAATCGTCTCCAGAATCCTGCACGCCGTTGCCATTTACATCCACCCACCAACGACCGCCAACGTAACCTTGGTCACCGGGGCCGAACTCTGTGGATAAACCGGTTGGACCTTCCATCTCGAGTTTCTGGAAGCGCCCTCTTTGAGGTAAATCCGCCAGAACAATCGAGTCATAGAAAAGGCCTTGACTCTCAACGTAAACCACAGGGCCACTGCCACGACCATTGTCGCCCGCAAAGGCGGGGATCGCAGCCACTAGGCTGAGTGCCAGCACCAATAAAATCAATCCAAGCTTCTTCATCGAAATTTCTCCCATTATCTTTAGCGGTGTGCGGGGCACGTTGTTGATCAGGTAGCACACCGTGCGATTCGTTGTGGCCGCTCAAACTGCTGACCCGGGTCGATCGGAGCGACCAGTATGAGGATCACATGCCGTGCTTACCAGATGGTTATGGATTCATTAAGCATCGGTTAGGTCCGGCAGGGTTGGTTAAGCATCTCGTAAGATTGGAGCGTTATGATCCGTCCTTGAAGTCGGATAGGATATAGATATGACAAATATTCAAATTCTTGTCATCGAAGATGAGCCCAGCATTCGGGAGGTCGTCGCCCTCTATCTGGAACGTGCCGGGTTTATCGCGTATTGCGTCGAGGATGGTGACGCTGCGCTGCGCGCGATCGAAAACAATTCTCCTGATCTGGTGATCATGGATCTCATGCTGCCCGGGATCGACGGGCTGACGCTCACGCAGTACATGCGCGAACGCGGCGACACCCCAATCATCATGCTTACGGCACGGAGGGATGAAGCCGATCGCATCGCCGGCCTGGAAATGGGCGCCGATGATTACGTCGTCAAGCCCTTCAGTCCACAGGAATTGGTAAGCCGGGTACGGGCCGTGCTGCGGCGCACGCATGGCACGACGATGCATATGGCAGCCAAACCGATCGAGTTCGAGGGCCTCCAGATCGACCCGTCGACCCGCGTGGTGCAGGTGCGTGGTGATGAAGTTGAGCTGACCGCAAAGGAGTTTGATCTGCTCCACCATCTTGCCAGCCATCCACGGCAGGTCTTCAACCGCGACCAACTCCTCGATCGAGTCTGGGGGATGGCGGAGTATATTGATCCAAGTACAGTCACGGTACACGTACGTCGATTGCGCGAGAAGATTGAAACCGACCCCTCCGAACCGGAATGGATTCAGACTGTGTGGGGTGTGGGTTATAAATTCGAGCCATGAGTGACAACGAAATCAGCGACATCACAAAAGATTTGAGGGCGACCGCATCAGGAAGGCACAGCGCTTTACTGCGCTTTGCGGCAGGCGTGC
>CBFDDM010000061.1:0-19765 GCA_965603565.1 uncultured Anaerolineales bacterium
GGGCAATCACGACATCTACACATGGGATGGCAACTACTATGCGCTGGCGGTCACAGAGAGGTTGGGGTTGGAGGGTCAGGGAGGCATGCTGCGCGTGGGGCTTGCCCACTATAACACGATCGAGGAGATCGACCGCCTGGGTGAAGCACTGCACGCGCTCGCAGATAGAAGTTAGCAACAAAAAAGAGGGCGCACTCGAATGCGCCCTCTTTGTATTTTTGTGTATAAAGCAACAGACAAACATCTAGGTGAGGGGGGCACCCAGATGCTTGCCTGTACACAGTAATATACCGATAAACTAAAGCCTCGTCAAGAAAATTTCACATCCGCCAATAATCCAACCAAGGTGATGGTTGTCTCCCAAATAAGGAAGGAAGCCACTTCGGTCCTGAGCACTGGGTCATTTAGACTAATCCCACGTTCGTTCCTACGATGCTGGAGCATCTATGGTAGCGCCAAGCACACTAACACGGGTTTCACTCTTTCAAGATCTGGACGAAAAGCATCTCAACCTTGTGGCGGAGCAATTCAGCAAGGAGTCTTTCGCTGCCGGAGAGACCGTTTTCGAGCAGGGAGACCGTGCCGAGCGAGTTTACGTCGTCGCCAGTGGGAAAGTCGTCATCCGCTTCAAGCCTTATGACGGCGACCTGCTCGATGTTAGCGAGATCGAGAAAGACGGCATTTTCGGCTGGTCTGCAGTCCTCGGGCGGAAACGCTATACTTCAAGTGCATGCTGTCTGGAAGACACCGAGGCGTTCTGGATCGATGGCGACGTCCTACGCGAGTTGGCTGAAAACCATCCGGAAACCGGTGTTATCATCCTTGAACGTCTCGCCGAGGTCATCGCCCAGCGGCTGCAGAGTACACACCAACATGTCGTACAATTGATCTCGCAAGGGGTCAATAAGTAGCATTTCTCTTTGCCAAGGGAGAGTCACAATGAAAGAACTTCAAAACCACCAACATGCTGAGAACGTGCCGCCCGAGGATCGCATGCGAGCGCTCATCAGCGTGATCAGTTCCTATATTGAGCAGTACCACGGCGGCTCGGTCGAGATGGTCTCGTTCGACGGCGATGTGCTTCAGGTACGTTTGGGCGGAGCCTGCGAGACATGCGCTCTTTCTGAGACCACGCTGCGAGGTTGGGTCGAGGGTTCAGTGCGTCAATTCTTCCCCGACCTTGAACGTATCGAGGCCGTCCCCTAAGAATTTCTAGTTCAAACACCCAAGAAGAAAACGGTGGGCCAAATTTGGCCCACCTTCACTTTATCCCGATTATCAAACCCGGACGCTAAGGGATCACCTCTGCGTCCATGATGTGCACAGGAATATCGACCAGTTCACGGAAACGTTCTGCATCGGCAATCGTGCCAACGACCCCGGCGCCATAGTGCATCGGAATGATAAGATCCGGTCGCAGCGTTTTGGCCGCCTCGGCTGCTTCCTCCGGATCCATCACATACTTCCCACTTACCGGCAGCATGGCCAGGTTGCACTCGATCGATTCCATCTCGGGAATGTGGTCCGTGTCCCCCGCAAAGTAAATTCTTTCACCCTCGATTTCGAGGATATAACCCAGGTGACCCTCCTCCTTGGGATGGAAGGGCTTTTCAAGGTTGTAAGCTGGCACAGCTTCGATGGTGATGCCGGCATGTGACTTTTTGTCACCGACATGCATGACCTCAACAGGTCCATCCAGTTTCTCTGCAGCGCCAGGATTGGCGATAACCAGCGTGTCGCTTGCGCGCACCAATTCCACATCCTCGGGTGAGCAATGGTCATGGTGATCGTGGCTGACAAGCACGATATCCGCTTTGGGGCTGTCCTCCGGCAGGTTCCAGGGATCAATATAGATCACTTTGGGATGGTCGATACGGAAACTGTCATGGGCGATCCAGGTTAAATGTTCCAGGATTTTTGGTGTATCCGCCATTTTCTTCAATATCCTCCTGAGGGTAATTCACCTAATTTCATTGTAATCCACGCATGATCACCCTCGGGTTCAGCCGTCCAGGAAGGCGTCGATCAACTCGATGGCTTCCTTCTCTGAAAGATAGGATCTGACCGTGAGGCCGGCGGTGCGGTTGCCGGTGATCATTTTGGAGACCGGGACGCCCTGTCGATAGCAGCACAGCACGGGCTTGCCGACAGCCAGCGCGTAAGCGATCTCATAGCCCACCCCGTGTGAGGGCGTGCTGACTTCAGCGATGACCGCGTCACAGGCGTCGATCCAGTCGATGTCGCGCTGAAACACATCCTCAGGATCGACGATCTTCTCAAGCTCCATGACTTCCGGACGGGCGAGATGTTCGGTCGGCACCTCGAAGCCGCGCCCCAGCAGGTGATCGACGATATGAGCGTAGATGCTTTCATCCTTGCGACCGCCGGTGAGTGAGCAGGAGAAATAGATGTTCATAAAAGAAGCCTCTTCAAAACCTCAAGATGTGCTTGAGCGCTGAGTTGCCGAGACCTTGAGACCGCTTAAACATCCAAGAGGTCGCGAAGATCTTGACGCAAATTTGCGAGCATGATACCATGCGCGCCGTGCAGGACACAGACGAAGCCGACTCCAGAGAACCTACCGCCCGGTGCATGTTTCCGGCGGTATTGTTTTTCTCAGAACGACATTCACCAAGGAGCGCTGTCCTGCTGCAGGAGGTATGGAAAAGATGTCTGATCGTATCCAGGGTACCGTGAAGTGGTTCAACACCGTGAAGGGCTACGGCTTCATCGGTCGCGAAGATGGCGATGATGTGTTCGTGCACTTCTCTGCCATCGAGATGGACGGTTACCGCAAACTGGAAGAGGGCCAGAATGTTGAATTCAGCATTGAAGATGGTCCCAAAGGTCTTCAAGCCGCACAAGTAACGCTCCTCTAGCCTGCGGAATGCGCAGAAACGCCCTGCCAGGCAGGGCGTTTTCCTTTTTAACCATTCTTTATCTGGATGCTGACCTGTGCTAAGATCACTGAACAGAAAGGTTCAACATTATGGCTGATACCCGTGATCCGCTCCGCTTCCTGCAGGGCGAGGTCTCCCGCCTACGGCAGGAAAACCAGGAACTAAAAGACGAACTTACCGTCCTGCGGTCGTCCGTGCGCGGCCTGAGCGCCATTCAAGATCTGATTCAACGCATGAGCCCGGAGACGGATCTTTTCGCCGTGCTCGACGATCTGCTGGGATCGGCTCTGGCTGTGCTGGGGGCAAGCGACGGTTCGCTGCTGCTTAGAGACGATCAGACCGATGAACTCGTTTTCGCAATCGTCAGGGGTGAAGCGCGCGAGCGTTTAACAGGCTACCGGCTACCGCCTACTCGGGGAATCGCCGGCTGGGTTGTCAAGCACCAGCAGCCCACCGTCGTCCAGGATGTGCGCAAGGACCCCCGTTTTTACCCACAGGTCGACGAAACCTTCGGTTTCACAACCCAGACGCTTGCCTGTGTCCCGCTCCAGGACGGGGACCGCATCGTAGGCGTCATCGAGGCGGTCAACAAACTCTCCGACCGCGAATTTTCAGCGGAAGATCACCACCTGTTGATGGTCGTCGCCCAGTTAGCAACCGTAGCCATCCGCCGGGCTGAAGAGTTCGCAGCTTGAAAGGTTAGGCGCGCAGTTTGGCCCCAATTTCTGATTCAAGCGCATCGACGATTCTGCCACGCACGTCGGCGACTTCCTCGTCAGTGAGCGTGCGGTCGGCTGCCTGGTAGACCAGCGAGTAGGCCAGGCTCTTCTTGCCAGCTTCCATCTGTTCACCCCGGTATTGGTCGAACAGCTGCACTCCCTCCAATAGCTCGCCGCCAGCTTCCCAGATCACCTGCCCCACCCGCTCTGCGGTCAGGTCTTCATCGACGACAATCGCCAGATCCTCGTAAACCGGAGGGTAGGTCTTGACACTTTCAACCTGCATCTCATCCAGAAGCGAAGACAGCAGACGCTCCACATCGACCTCGGCGGCCAGCATAGGCGCCTCCAGCAGGTCAAAGCGCTCCTTAACAAGTGGATGGAGCTCACCAAGCACTCCGGCGGGTTTTCCATCTATGAACAGGTTTGCGCTTTTCCCTGGATGGTAGCTCGGATCATCGGCGGCCTCGAAACGCATGTTGTCGATACCCAGCCCCTCCAGGAGTGTCTCCATAATGCCTTTCAAATCATAGAAGTCCATCGGGCTTCGATCCGCTTCCTGCCAGGTGCGCAGTGCCCGAGGCCCGGTCAGCGCGACGCACAAGCGCATCGGCTCATCGGGGAGCTGTTCGCCCTCAACGGGAAGGTAGATCGGACCAAGCTCAAACACCGCCACACGGTCCCTGAAACGCACATTGCGTTCGACGACTGTGAGCACACCGGGCAGGACCTTGCGGCGCATCACCACCCGGTCGTTCGAGATCGGGTTTTCAAGCCGGATGTATTGCCGCTCTCCAGGCTCCGTGCCGATCGGCAGGACGCGCTCTTCCGCCTCGGGAGTAGTCAATCTATAGGTGACGACTTCCTGCAGTCCCAGGCCGGCAAGCAGATCGCGCAGTTGCTCCTCTTTTGCCAGCTTGGGGCTGCCGTAGAGCGGCGGGATTTCGTCGGCGATCATAGCTTCAGGAATGCGATCGTAGCCGTAAATGCGCGCGACCTCCTCCATGAGATCGGCTTTACCGATAATTCCAGATCCGATATCCAGGCGGTGATCGGGCGGCGTTGCGGTCAGCTTCTCGCCATCGACCTGTACTTCAAATTCGAGGCCTCTCAGGATATCCGCGAGCGCGTCAGCAGAAAGGTGCACCCCAAGCCAGCGTTCGACATCCGCTTCGTTTATCTCGACCCTCGCTGCTTCAGGCGGCAGCGGATACTCGTCGACCAGACCTTCGGCAATCTCACCGCCGGCCAATTGCTGGATCACATTAATACCTCTACGCACGCCGCGCTCAGCCTGCGCCGGGTGCACACCGCGCTCGAACCGCCAGGAGGCTTCTGTGGACAGATTCTGAGCAGCGGTCGTGCGGCGGATGTTGATGAAGTTCCATGCGGCACCTTCCAGCAGCACGCGCGTGGTCTTTTCTGAAACCTCCGATTCCTCACCACCCATCACACCAGCGATGGATAACGCCCCGGCGGTGTCCGCAACCAGCACCGTGAAATTGTCCAGCTTACGCTCCACGTCATCGAGCGTGGTGAGCGTCTCGCCCTGTTCGGGCAGTCGCGTGATGATCCTGGGGACTTCTCCGCCAGCGCGCTCCACTAGAACGTCATAGTCAAATGCGTGCAGCGGTTCCCCGATCTCCAGCATGACGTAGTTCGTGGCATCCACGATGTTGTTGATCGGTCGCATGCCCGCCAGGTGCAGCCGGCGCTGCACCCAGTAGGGACTCTCGCCGACCTCGATGCCCTCCACCAGACCGAGCACGAAGCGCGGGTTGAGTTCGGGATTGCGGATCTCGAGTCCTACCCGGCTTTCGAGGGGCGGACCACTCCAGGCCACATCGTATGGCGGTGGCTTGAGTTGCTTGCCGGTCAGCGCGGCGACCTCACGGGCGACCCCCAGGATATTTGCGTTTCGAGCTACGTTTGGCGTGAGCGTGATGTCCAGAACAGCGTCGCCCATGTATTCCACAAGCGGCATACCGACCGGCGCATCTGCATCAAGAATGATCACGCCTTCATGGTCTTCGGATATGCCCAATTCCTTTTCGGAGCAGGCCATCGAATAGGACTCCACTCCACGGATCTTGGCTCGCTTCAATGTAAAGGGCTTAAAGCCCTGTTTGTGACCATCGTAGATCCGGGCGCCCTCGAGCGCGAATGCTACTTTAAGTGGCTCGTCCAGCGGACCCTCGCCCTTGAATTCGAAGAGATTTGGCGCTCCGGTGAGCACGGTATGTTCCTCGCTGCCGTCATGCAGGCGGCAAAGCACCAGTCGGTCGGCGTTCGGGTGCGGCATGACCTCACGGATCTCGCCCACCACGATCGTTGCTGGATCCCACGCCAGCCCGGTGATATAGGTATGAGCGTCTTGCCCTACTTCTTCAGGCAGCGGCAGCCCCACATAACGGATCTCCTCGACCTCCAACCCGGCCAGCGTCAATCGGTGCGCCAGGTCTGTTATCGAAAGGTCGATCTCGACGTAGTCGCTTAGCCAGGAAATAGGTACTTTCATAGCAACCTTCTTTCTCGTTCATCCACTACTTTGCGAAATCGGAACATACATTCGATAGTCACCCTGCCACCCTGTCACTGGGGCATCCGGGTTCATGTTCTCCACGGCGACTTCGCTTCAGATAATTGATATAGCCGTTGAGCAATTTCCTGGTTTTTCGGATCCTTCTGCAAATCTCGGTAAATTGCTCTTTGTTTATCTAGCCTAATTCGTATGCAATCTGGATATGGGAGAAACTCTCATCCAGAGAACCTCTCATGATATATCCAAAACGTACTCCTTCTTGGTAGTAATACCTGCCATGCGCTTCGGCAATGTTGGCGGAATGCTTTGTATCGATCTCCGTAATTGGGAGGCCAGAGCCCACTTTTCCTCGAGCGGAAACTTTGGAAGCATGTGCCCGCAAACGAACACACTAAGTTCCTTGGATTCCTCCCAACATGCTAAGCCCTCCAAACCCCTCTTCTTCATCTTTTCCCCCTGGGTTAATTATCCTGATCACCAACAATCTTGATCCTGCACTTCCTGATCCACTTAGTGCCTGGGTGCCCGAGTGCCGCTCATGCAGAGGTCTACATTGAATTTGAATGGCTCAAAACTGCTCCAAAAACCGCACATCATTCGCCCAGAAATTGCGGATGTCGTCGATGCGGTGGATGTTCATCGCCAGGCGCTCGGGCCCCATGCCGAATGCGAAGCCGCTCACTTCCTCCGGATCGTAGCCCCCGTTGACCAGTACGGTCGGGTGGACCATGCCGCAGCCGAGCACCTCGATCCATCCAGTGCGCTTACACACTGTGCAGCCCTCGCCCTCACACACGAAGCACTCGATATCCATCTCCGCCGAAGGTTCTGTAAATGGGAAATGGGCGGCGCGGAAGCGCGTGCGCACTTCCTGGCCATAAAGGCGTTTCGCAAACGCCACCAGCGTGCCTTTCAAATCAGCAAACGTGATGTTCTTGCCGACAGCAAGCCCTTCGACCTGGTTGAATTGGATCTCGGCGCGTGCCGTGATCTGCTCGTAGCGGTAGCACATGCCGGGAAGCACGACGCGGATAGGCTCAGGCGCGCGCTCGCGCATGACATGGATCTGCCCCGGCGAAGTGTGCGTGCGCAGCAGCACACCTGGATCGGTCGTGTAGAACGTGTCCCATTGATCGCGCGCCGGGTGAAACGCCGGCATGTTGAGCAGACCAAAGTTGTAATCATCGGTCTCCACCTCACGCGAGCGGTAGATCTGGAAGCCCATCTCCGCGAAGATCTCGTTGATACGCCTCAGGACCTGATTGGCCGGGTGGATGCGGCCGCGCGGCAGCCGCCGTCCTGGCATGGTCACGTCTAGTTTCTGTTCGAGAAGTTCACGCTCCATCGCCTCATGGCGCATGGCTTCACTGCGTCGCTCGTAAGCTGCTTCAAGGGCGCGCTTTACCTCGTTCGCTTTACGGCCCACAGCAGGGCGATTTTCTTTAGGGAGTTCGCCCAAGCTCTCGGTGATTTTGCCCAGTTCAGCTGAACGGCCGAGATACTCAACCTTCCATTCCTGCAGCGCCTCTTCATCCTGAACTGTTTCGAGCGCAGCAAGCGCTTCTTTCTCAAGTTCATCCAATCTTTTCAACATTTTGCCTCCAGAAAACAAAAATCCCGCCCCATCAAGGGGCGGGATGCTCTTCCCGCGGTACCACCCTTGTTGACCCCTGACGGGGCCCACTTTGCGCCGACGGCCGCTGAGCGGTGATCAGCCCCTCCTTGCTAACGGTGAGGCTCCGGTCCGAACTACAAACCCTGTATGGGTCTTCCCCCGGACAGCTCAGGAGGGAACTTCAGCCCGCTTTCTTCGAGCAGGGGTTCCAGCCACGCCCCTACCTCTCTGGCGAGTTCCGCGCGCCTACTTTCCTCCATCACAGCTTTTATCTCGATTTACTCTAATTATGCCCATTTCGATTGACCTGTCAATAGAATGCCCGCTCTAACGGCCGATTTCCAGGGAACCAATGGGGTGATTCTCACGTTCTACATACAACAGGGGCACCGAACAAACTGTCAAATCCGGCTGAAGGAGCTGATCATGGACACCACCAAACGTTCACTGCTGACCCTAGTAATCACAACGAGTCTTCTGATTGGCGGCTGCGCACCCCTGCGCTCGATATTCAGCCAATCTTCGAGTTCGCGTGGCTGGGTGGATTGGGACGGTCGCGGTGGATGGAGCGGATCGGATGAGGCCTCTGGTTCCGGATTATTCAAAGGCGGAGGCGATTCAGCTGTTCTGCTCGAATCGGCGCCAGCCGAGGCGCCGGGGATAGCGCTTGGCGAGTCTGATCCCGAAACCCGGATCAATCAAGTTGGCCTGCTGCGGGCCGGCAGCGTCGACGATAACGCCCAATGGGACGATTATCTACAGTACCGTATCCAAGCCACGAACTGGGCACTTGAGGTACATGACCTCGATATCAGCGGACGCCACGTGGTGCACATCGTCAACGAGCAAGGGCTGCCCGTGCTGGGCGCTTCCGTTCGAATAATCGATGAAAAGGGCACGAAGATTGCCACGATGATCACACCCGCGGACGGACGCGTGCTCTTCTTCCCGGCTGCCTATGACGCCTCACCAATGGATTCGTTTGAGCTGCAAGCCGGTAAAGACGGCCAGGTTGCGTCGCTCACGCTCGATGAATCCCTTCACGAACACACGCTAACGCTTCGGGCGCAAGCGGCCGGCACCCCCGTGCGCCTGGACGTGCTCTTCCTGATCGACGCCACAGGCAGCATGAGCGATGAAATCCAGCAATTGAAAGACAACATGATCCGCGTCTCAGAACGCATCGACGCATTCGGCTCACGCCCAGACGTTCGTTTCGGCATGACCATTTACCGTGATCGCGGTGACCTCTTCACCAGCCGCACGTTCGATTTCACACCTGATCTTGAGCAGTTCACCTCGGCGCTGGAGGATGTCGTCGCCGAAGGTGGTGGCGACTACCCGGAGAGCCTGAACGAAGGGCTGCACGACGCTCTCAACCTGCCAGAATGGCGCTTCGCTGAGACGGTCAGCCTGGTCTTTTTGATTGCCGATGCGCCGCCTCACCTGGACTACCCTCAGGATCACGACTATGCCCGGGATATTTTCACTGCGGTTGAGCACGGCGTCAAGATCTTCCCGATCGCCTCCAGCGGCCTCGACGACCAGGGCGAATACATCTTCCGCCAGCTGGCGCAGATCTCGGGCGGAAAATTCCTCTTCCTGACCTACGGCGCCGGCGGCGCGCCCGGCGATGACACCACCCACCACGTCGATGATTACAGCGTGCTCTCGCTCGATGACCTCATCGTACGACTCGTGCAGGAGGAACTCGCCAACCTGCAACCTGTTCAGTAATTCCACAATAGTGTGTAGGGGCACGGCGCCGCCGTGCCCTTTTGATTCGGGCAACGTTCTCCCTCCGGTGCGCGTATAATCTAGCCATGTTAGCTCATGTTCCTGGCCCAAGCACTGCGCTTCCCAAGAGCCTATGGTATGTGTGGTTGATAGTATTAGCAGCGGTTTTGACCGCTTGCACGACGACGACTCCACCCACAACGGATGCGACCCCAACAGCCAACCCAACCGAGGTGCCGACCGAGAATGTCATCTCCACATCCGCTCCGCCTCAGCCGACGGATGCGCCGCGCGCCTTTGTGCTCAAGGTACCTACGGAATGGGCACAGGCCGCCGCCGAGGCGCTCGGGGAGGCCAACCGGAATGAAGATCAACCCGCCTGGCAGCTGGATGTCGGTCAGCCTGCGATAGGGGACATCGATGCCAGCTGGGTGGATGCCATCCTTGTTGAGGGCACGCGTGGCTTGATCGTGGCCGAGCGTCCCATCGCCCTTGCCGTACCATTCACCGCCCAATGGGCCGGTCTGACGCTTGAGCAAGCCGAAGAGATCCTTGAAGAGGGGTCGGACTTTGTTCAGGCGCTGGATTGGTCGGACATACAGCCCGGGTTAAAGTCGCTGCGCGTGAATGGCCGGCACCCCTCCGACCCGGAGTATCCACTCCAGCGCAGTTGGTCGGTGATCGCTTCTCCCGAAGCGCAGCCAGCGCTCGCGGCAATCCTGCCAGGGTTGAAAGCTTCGATTGAAAACGACCCGCACGCTAAGCTGGCCGCCGTCGGTGACCTGATGCTCGCGCGAACGGTCGGTGAAGTGCTCCAGACCGGCAACCTGGATTACCCTTTTGAACACACCGTCGGTCTGCTTCAAGATGCCGACCTCACAATCGGAAACCTCGAGTCGGCGCTGGGCACGGGCGGCGTAGCGGTGGACAAAGGCTACACGTTCAGAGCGCCGCCGCAGGCCGCGCCGGCGTTGGCTTCGGCCGGATTCGATTTGCTGTCGCTTGCCAACAACCACGCCATGGACTACGGTCCCACGCTGCTTCTGGAGGCGATCGCCGCACTGGAGACAGAGGGCATCGCCACGACCGGTGCCGGGATCGACGAAAACGCCGCACACCAACCTTTCCTGATCGAATTGGATGGCTTGAAAACAGCGTTTCTATCATTCGTCGACGTCCCGCAGGAATTTCGTGGTTTCAACACGCGCAGCTGGCAAGCCGGCCGGAACCATCCTGGTCTTGCCTGGGCCGACCCGGCCCGGATGCAGCTTGCGATCGAAGCCGCCCATCATCAAGCTGATCTCGTCGTCGTGCTCCTGCACAGCGGCTATGAATATGTTCCTCAACCGAGCCCGCCGCAGGTCACGTCTGCCCGCACCGCCATCGCAGCGGGCGCCGACCTGGTCATCGGTCATCATGCTCATATCCTCCAGCCGGCAGAGTTCCATCCTGGCGGAGTGATCGTGTACGGACTGGGTAACTTCGTCTTCGAGGATGCCGGTCCACCGGCGAGCGCCCTGCTATACGTCTGGTTGGACACCGATGGCGTGCGCGAACTGCAGTTCGTGCCTGTGCGCCTCGACGCCGCAGGCAGGCCCATTCCAGCAAGCGGGGATGAAGCGCAGGCGATCCTCAACAACATTCATTCACTTACCGACACCTGGAGGTCACAAACACCCGTCGAAAGCCCTTAAATTAATATTGGATCTTGACATGCCCATCAAAAAAGTAGTACAATTGTTCTAGTCACGATGGGCGCACACAATGTTGACCGGCCGCCCGGGCCGGAACCGGAAATCGATCCCCATCGGAAGGAGAATCCCATGTTTCAAAAAGTCATTCTTGTTGGCAACCTGGGGCGCGACCCCGAAATGCGCTATACGCCCAGCGGGCAGGCTGTGACCAACCTGAACGTGGCCACAAACCGCAGCTTCACCGATAGCAACGGCCAGCGCCAGGACGAGACCGTATGGTTCCGCGTGGCAGTCTGGGGCCGGCAGGCTGAGACGGTCAACCAGTATCTGCGCAAAGGTCGCCAGGTGCTGATCGAAGGCCGTCTGGTCGGTGACGAGAACGGCAACCCGCGCATCTGGAATCGCCAGGACGGCACACCTGCAGCGTCCTTTGAGGTCACTGCACAGACGGTTCGCTTCCTCGGTGGACGCGAAGACGCCGGTGACTTGGAATACGACGAGGGCAGTGGCGGTTCTGCACCCGAAACCGAAGACGACATCCCCTTCTAGAACTCGCCTCGACAAGCGTCCTCAGCCCGATCGGGCTGAGGACGCCCATTTTCCAGGAGAGAACCCATGTCTGAATCTGCACAAAAGCCACCTCGCGGTGGGCGTATGCCAATCCAGTACCCTGAAAACCTCGAACCAATTTACGCTAACTTCGTCCTGATTTCCAACTCCCGCTCTGAAATCGTGTTCGATTTTGCCCAGATCCTGCCGCAGACAAAGCAAGCTCGCGTCCGCAGCAGGGTGGTCATGACCGCATTTAATGCTAAGCTTCTCCATCGCGCTCTGAGCGATCATGTTGCAAAATTTGAGGAGCGTTTCGGCGAGATCGACCTACCCGAGGGGACATCGCTCGCCGATCAACTCTTCGGATCAACCAAAAACGATGATGGAGAGGACGAATAAAGTGATCGATAACCTCGACCAGATTGGTGATGAAATCCGACAGCACTTGGAAGCAAAGAACGCCGTTCGCGATCAGGCGCTGCAGCAATCACGGACGTTGATCCGCTTCTGCTCAAAGGCTATACGCGCCGTGCACCGAGAGGAGTTTGATCAAGCCCAGGAGCTGATCGCCGAAGCACGTCAGCTTGTCGATGCTTTGCAAGCCGAGCTTGAGCCCTATCCTGATCTCTACCACGCCGGCTATACCCAATCGGCACTGAAAGAGTTCGCTGAAGCCAATATTACGCTGAAGCTGATCGGAGGCCAGGAGCTTCCTGGACCCGAGGCGATAGGTATCGATTATGTCCCCTGGCTCAACGGTCTGGCGGAGGCGGCCGGCGAACTGCGTCGACGCATCCTCGACATCCTGAGGCATGACACGCTCGACGAGGCTGAGCGCCTGCTCGACATCATGGACGAGATTTACGGGCTCCTGGTGACCATGGACTTTCCCGACGCGCTGACCAACAACCTGCGTCGCACGACCGACATGGTGCGCGGCGTCACCGAACGCACACGCGGTGACATCACCACCAGTTTCCAGCAGCGCGAGCTGAAGCATGCGCTCGAATCGGTTGAACAAAAACTGAGCGGCGATTGAGGCGCGAGCCGACCGCCACCCAGAAGCGACGTATAATATCGATATGTCCGCTAAAGTGGAACGACCTGAACGCATCGCAGTAGCCTCCCATCCTCAGATGTCCAGCGCAGCGCGCCTTGCCGCGGAGGTCACCGACTTTCTAAAAAACTTCGATCTGCACATCGTCAGCGGCTCACTCTACGAGGACGAGCTGCGGGCGCAAGTCGCCGGCGGCGGCGTAGATTTGCTCATCGCACTGGGCGGCGACGGTACGATGCTGCGTGCCGGTCATCTGTGTGCGCCGGAACAAGTACCCATCCTGGGTATAAACCTCGGTGGGCTTGGTTTCCTGATCGAGGTCCAGCACTCAGAGTGGACGCCCTCGCTCGAGCGGGTGCTCGAGGGTGACTTCTGGCTGGAGAAGCGCATGATGCTGCACGCCCAGCACTACCGCGGCGAGGAACTGCTGGGCACGTGGCATGTGCTGAACGAATGCGTCATCGGACGTGCCGAAATCGTGCGTCCTGTGCACCTGACCGCCGAGATCGATGGACATACGCTCACGACCTACGTCGCCGATGGCCTGATCGTCTCTACCGCAACCGGCTCGACCGCCTACGCGCTGGCAGCTGGAGGCCCGATCTTGCCTCCTGAACTCAGGAATATTTTGCTCGTTCCGGTCGCACCGCACCTCTCTGTCGATCGCGCCATCGTGCTGCACGAAGGCTCGCAAGTACGCATCACCGTGCGCACCGAGCACCAGGCCTCGCTGAGCGTCGACGGGCAGGAGCCGGTGGCGATGCTTGACAATGACGTTGTGCGCGCCTTTGCCAGCGAGCATCACGTGGAATTTGTTCGCTTGCAGGATCCGGATTACTTCTATAGGAACCTGACCTCGCGCATGAACGAGAATCCCTCCGTCGGAGCCTGAAAAATGATCGAAGCAACCCTCGTCTGTGCCAATCACCCCAACCGTGAAACGACGCTCAGATGCAACCGCTGTGAGAAACCGATTTGCTCCCAATGCGCCGTATTGACGCCAGTAGGCTACCGCTGCAAGCAGTGTGTGCGCGGCCAGCAGAAAATCTACAACACGTCACGTTCGATAGATTTTCCTATCGCAGCGGGTGCAGCCTTCATCCTGATCGCCTTCGCCACGGCCATCCTTGATTTCCTCGGCTTCTGGGGTCTCTTCATCGCGCCGGTTGCCGGTGGCGGCATCGCCGAAGTTATCCGCTGGATGATCCGACGCCGTAGACATCAGTACCTGCCCCTGATCGCAGCTGCCGCAGGTTCCTTTGGTGTGCTCGTTTACCTCGTTTACCGCTTCTTGCCTCGCCTGCAGTGGGTCGTATTCAGCGGGAGCTTCGACGGCATGTTCCTGGGAATCTCCCTGCTCAGCCTGATCTTTCCCATCGCTTACGGCGTTTTGATGATCGGCTCACTCTATTACCGTTTGAAAGGCATCCGGCTCTAGACGACCATGCTCACCGAGTTGCGCATCCAGAACTTCGCCATCATTGATGATCTGCAGCTCTCTTTCGATTCTGGCTTCGTCGTGCTCACCGGAGAGACGGGCGCCGGCAAATCGATCATCATCGACGCCGTCGAGATGCTTCTTGGCGGCCGCGCCGATAGCACAGCGGTCCGCAGCGAGACGGAGGTTGCCCTCATCGAGGGACACTTCAAGATAGACGCATCCGTGCAAGCAGAGATCCGCGCGATCCTCGAACGCGAAGGCTTATTAGACAATCCCGATTACCTGGTGCTTAGCCGGGAAATCCGGCGTGAAGGTCGTAACGTCGCCCGCGTGAACGGCCGGGTGACGACACTGTCGCTGCTCGCCGAACTCGGCGAATGGCTCGTTGATGTCCACGGACAATCCGAGCATCTCAGCCTGCGCCGGGTGGCGGAACACGTGAACCTGCTCGACCGCTACGCAAAGCTCGATGATCTTCGTTCTCGATACGAGCAGGCTTATAAAACTCTCCGTCAGCTGCGCGCCGAATTGCGCAGCCTGCACGCCAATGAGCGTGAAGCACAGAGCCGTGCCGATTACCTTGCCTTCCAAATCGAGGAGATCGAGGCCGCTAATCTGAAGGTCGAGGAAGAGCAGCAATTGCGCGAGGAGCGCACCCGCCTTGCCAACACCGAGCAGCTCACCCGATTGAGCGCCGAGGCGGTCAACGCGCTTGTCAGCGGCGTCAGCAGCAGGGATGCAGCCATCGACCAGCTCGGCAAAGCGGTCGAAGCCCTTACCGACCTGGCCGAGATCGACGAAAGCATGAATAACCTTGGCGACCGCGCCCAGGCTCTGATGGAAGAGGTCTCTGATCTGAGCCGTACGCTGCGGCGCTACCAGGAAGAGGTCGAGTTCAACCCACACCGGCTCGACGAGGTTGAAGAGCGCTTGAACTTGATCCAATCGCTCAAACGAAAGTACGGCGGCAGTATCGAAGCGGTTCTCAAGCAAGCGGAACTCGCGCGCCAAGAGCTCGATGCGATCACCGACGCCGAGGATCGCATAGAGAGATTGCAGGTCAAAGAAGAGCAACTGCTGGAAGAGTTAGCCCAAATCGCAGTCACACTCTCCCGAGAGCGCGTCGAAGCCGGAGCAAACCTGGGCGCCTCGATCGAAGCTCAACTGGACGACCTGCGCATGGCTGAAGCCCAGTTTGGCCTCGACATTCAGCGGCAAGAGGCGCCCGATGGCGTTCCCGTCGAGGGAATGCGTCTGGCACTTTACCCGACGGGCATCGACCAGGTCGAGTTCCTCGTCGCACCCAACCCCGGCGAAGGTTTGAAACCGCTGGCCAAAATTGCCTCCGGCGGTGAGACCTCCCGTCTGATGCTCGGGTTGAAGAGCGTGCTCGCTCAGGCTGACCGCACGCCAACGCTCATCTTCGATGAGATCGACCAGGGTATCGGCGGACGGGTAGGCACGATCGTAGGGCAGAAGCTCTGGGCATTATCGAGCGCTCACCAGGTGCTCTGCATCACCCACCTGCCGCAGCTTGCCGCTTTTGGGGATCAGCACGTGAAGGTTGAGAAGCAGGTCGAATCAGGGCGCACGATCACGATCACGCGATCTTTGAACGAATCCGAACGCGTGACTGAACTGGCGACGATGATCGGCGGTGTGAGCGAATCAAATCTGGAGAGTGCCATCGGCTTCCTCGAAGCGGCTCAACTTGAAAAGGCTTCCCGGGCGACGGCCTAACCCACAGGATTAACACCTGCTCCTTGTTAAAACAAAACGGGCGACTGATCGTCGCCCGTTTATTCGTTAATCATCAGCAGCTAGGCGGAAACCTCTTCCTCGATCTGAACGGGTGATCCGCGTTCGACCGGCCGGAAGACGACACCTTCATCATCGACATAGTCCACTAACACACTGCCACCTTCTTTGAACTCACCTTGAAGGATTTTTACGGAGAGTGGGCTCTCGATGTACTTCTGAAGGGCGCGTTTCAGAGGCCGGGCGCCGAAATCCGGATCGTAGCCTTCATCCGCCAACCACGACCTGGCGGCTTCGCTGACCTCCACCGTCAAGCCATGCTCGGCGAGCCGCGCCTGGACCTCATCCATCTGCAGGTCGACGATTCTTTCCATGTCCTTAAGCGTCAGCCGCGAGAAGATGATCACTTCGTCGATGCGGTTGAGGAACTCGGGGCGGAACGTATCCTTCAGCGCCCGCTCGATTTTCTCCTCTTCCATCCGCTCTTCGCTTTCACCATCACGGTGGAACCCCAACGTCCCAGAGCGGGTCACAAATTCCGTACCCAGGTTGGAGGTCATGATCAGGACCGTGTTGCGGAAATCGACGATGCGACCCTGACCATCCGTCAAGCGCCCGTCATCGAGGATTTGCAGCAGGGCGTTCCACACTTCCGGATGCGCTTTCTCGATTTCGTCGAAGAGCACAACACGGTAGGGGCGCCGGCGAATTGCCTCGGTCAACTGGCCGCCCTCTTCGTAGCCCACGTATCCTGGCGGAGCGCCGAACAGGCGCGATACCGTATGCTGTTCGCGGTACTCGCTCATATCGACACGCACCAGCGCGTCCTCATCATCGAACATGAACTCGGCCAGCGCTTTGGCCATCTCCGTCTTCCCGACACCGGAAGTGCCCAGGAAGATGAAAGATCCAATCGGACGACGGGGGTCCTTCAAGCCGGCGCGTGCCCTGCGAATCGCGTCGGACAGCGCGTTGATGGCCTCATCCTGACCGACGATGCGTTCGTGCAGTCGGTCCTCCATTTGCAGCAGTTTTTCGGCTTCCGTCTCCATGACCTGGCTGACCGGGATGCCGGTCCACTGCGCCACGACGTCGGCGATATCATCGATATCAACGACCTCGTCAAGTTGATGCTCCGCCTCCCATGTATCCCGATGCTGCTGAAATTCGGTTTCAAGCCGCAAACGGTGGGATTTAAACTCCGCGGCGCGTTCGTAATCGCGCTCAACGCCGGCTTGTTCCTCTTCAGCCATCAAACGGTCTATTTCCGTCTTCAGTTCTTTCAGATCCGCCGGCAAGGAGTAAAGCGCCACGCGCAGTTTCGCGGCAGCCTCATCCATCAGGTCGATGGCTTTGTCAGGCAGGTGCCGGTCCGTGACATAACGCTGGCTCAAGCGGGCTGCTTCGGTCAAGGCTTCGTCGGAGAAGCGTACCTTGTGATGTGCTTCGTAGCGATCGCGCAACCCCTGCAGCATCTCGATCGTCTCTTCCAACGAAGGTTCATCGACGTAGATAGGAGCAAAGCGTCGCTCGAGCGCGGCGTCTTTTTCGATGTGCTTGTGATATTCATCCAGCGTCGTTGCGCCGATGCACTGCAGTTCACCGCGTGACAGTGCGGGTTTGAGCATATTGGAGGCATCCATCGCTCCCTGGGCTGCGCCCGCGCCGACCACGGTATGCAGTTCGTCGATCATCAAGATGATCTCGCCCTCAGCACGTTGAATCTCCTCGATGGCGGCCTTAAGCCGCTCCTCGAACTCGCCCCGGAAGCGAGAACCGGCGATCATCGCTCCCAGGTCAAGCGAGACAACTGTTTTCCCCATCAAGATTTCAGGGACATCGTTATCGGCGATCTTCTGAGCCAGGCCTTCCACGATTGCGGTTTTGCCTACACCGGCCTCACCGATTAACACCGGGTTGTTCTTCGTACGGCGGGACAGGATCTGGATCAGGCGCAGGATTTCTGTGTCGCGGCCGATGACAGGATCGAGCTTGCCCTCTTTGGCCAGCTGTGTCAGGTCACGCGAATATTTCTCGAGCGTTCGGTAGCGCGATTCCGCCTTGCGGTCGGTGATGCGCTGGCCGCCTCGGATATCCTTGATCGCGTCGTTGACGCGCTCTTTGCTGATACCCTCATCGCTCAGAAGCCTGGCGATGGCGGTGTTGCGCTCCGACAGGATCGCCAGGAAGAGATGCTCGGTCGAGATGTACTCATCGTTCAAGCGGTTGGCCTCTTCATTGGCCATATCGACCACACGCTTCACGCGCGGCGTGATAAAGATCTGCCCGGCCCCGCCTCCATAAATATTCGCCTTGGGGCTGTTCTGCAGCTGATCGTCGATTAATGTCGCCAAACGATCGATATCGATATTCAGCTTTTCGAGAATTTGTGAGATCACACCCTGTGGCTGCTCGATGAGCGCCAACAAGATGTGTTCCGTATCTATCTGGTTATGACCGTAGCGCTGGATGATCTCCGCCGCTCTCTGGGCGGCATCCTGAGCGCGTTCGGTAAACCGATCAAATCGCATCATTAGTAAAACCCTCCATATGTGCCATGTCCGGCACATATCCAAACTCAATTATATACACCTGCGACCCTGCCACCATTAGAAACATATATGAATTCTTTAAGATATGCATAGAAACTATCTGGAAGTGTCAACTTCACACAAATTTCGACCTTAAGACGCCATTTAAGCCAAGATTAACGCGATCCGGCAGCCTCGACTCTCAACAAAAACTCAACGTCAACATGGCTATGATCCTGCTTCTGCGATATGATAGGTCTACATTTGCCGCGACCGCGTTGGACCCGTCCAACCGATTACAGCACTCTGCTTCATAGCAACCCGGCGTCGGGCATGCGGGCAGGTGTCGCTCGAGATAGGATTCATGAAAAAACTCCCTCCATTCGCCCACCTTCCTTCTTCATCCTTGCTCGTGCTCATCATCATCGCATTGCTCACCCTGACCTTGCCTTCCACACTGGCATTTGCACACACCGCACAGCAGTCACCGCCATCCGATCCTGACCCTGCACCACAGCCGCGCCCCCTGTCCGCACCGCAGGCATCCGTTGCATTGGATCTGCCAGGATCGGTCTTGATCGGCGAGGATTTCTCGTTCACAGCCACCTTCGACAACACCGGACCAGACACCGGATATGGACCATTTATCGATCTCGTATTCCCAATCAACGGCGCTGATGGGGCTGCGGGAACCGATGTTCCCGATGGAATCGACTTTATCGACGCCAATTTCTTGGGAGCGACGGTCACTACGTTTGAACTCCTCTTCCCGGACGACGGCGGCGGCAGCGGATGCGTCGATCACCCATTAGCGCTGGACGACACCGGTGCGCCCCATCAGGTGTGCGGAACCACCGGGGATAAGCTCGTCGTCATCCAGCTGCCGTTCGGCTCATTTGTCCCCACTCAGCCACCGGCAAATGTGACGGTTAACGCAAGCCTGAGCAACCTGGCTGACTTGGGATCTCCGCTTTCAATTCACGCAAGAGCCGGTTTTCAATTCGGTGCGAACCCCCTCGATGACCCCTGCTGCGATTTGGTGGTCCTGAATCCATCGACCAGCGACAGCGGCGCCTGGCCGGCGAGCAGCACAACCCCCACGCTCATTTCACTCACGAAAAGCTATGACGGTCCCGAGGATGAGACCGCCACGGGACCCAATTTCCCGCGCCGCTACACCATCACCGTCGACATCGCCGACGGGCAGACGATTACTGAC
>CBFDDM010000062.1:0-19751 GCA_965603565.1 uncultured Anaerolineales bacterium
GTTGGGATACGGTTGAGAAGGCGAGAATACGTTTTATCTCGCTCTGGGCGACTGCGATGCATGCCGCCAGCAGGGCCGTGAGCGCACCAGTCCAGGCCACTACGGTCAGGGCGCATTCTCCGGCTTGGGCGGAGGCTTCAAAAAGTGGAAAGGCGCGTGCCACCAAAAATACCCCGGCTGCCACCATGGTCGCAGCATGGATGAGGGCGCTCACCGGTGTCGGTCCCTCCATTGCCATCCGAGATCGTGTAGCTGAACGTGTCGACCTGGGACTGACCAAGCGAAAGGAAGTCCGCGCTGGGTACGTAGGTCACGTTGCCACCGTTGTTAATCACGCTGCCATAAGCTGCGCCCGCACCGGCCGATGCAACCGTGAGCGTATCTCCATCGGCGGGATCCGAGTCGTTGGCGAGCACATCGATGACGATGGCAGTATCTTCATCAGTTGACGCCGAATCATCTTCCGCTTCAGGCGGGTCATTCACAGGGTTCACGGTGATCGCCACCGTGCCGGTGTCGCAGCGATGTGTCAGATCACAAACTTCATATTCGAACGAATCGCCGCCGTTGTAATTTTCAAACGGCGAGTAGCTGAACGACCCGTCAAAACTCAAAGAGAATCCGCCAGGCGCGGCGTGGTTTGGGCCGCTCCCCGCCACCAGGCTCACTTCCAAATCATCCCAGGGGTTACCTGTCAGATTATCGCCATCGCTGTCGTTGGTGAGAACGCCATCCGCGAGCACATTCAGAGACTGGTCCTCATCGACATTGTAGCTATCGTCCACGGCTACCGGGTCGTCCTCGCTTGGCGAAATATTTATCGTGACAGTGGCCGTATCGCAAAGCTGCGGCTGTCCGGGAGAGCCTGGATCGCAAACTTCGTAGACGAAACTGTCGTTGCCGTTGTAATCCGCGTCCGGTGTATACGTGAAGCTTCCGTCCGGGGCCAGGCTCACTGTGCCGTGGGATGGGTCGCTGAGCTTTGCTGCCGTGAGAGCGTCGCTGTTTGGATCGGTGTCGCCGCTCAACACTCCCGGAGACGGCTCAACCAGGGCTGAATCTTCTGCTGTCGCGAAGCTGTCATCCACTGCGACTGGCGGACCGCTCACGACGACGCTTACGGTGGCCGTCGCGCTGCCACCACTAGCATCCTCGATCGTGTACGTGAAGCTGTCCGACCCGATGTAGGCGCCTGTTGGCGTATAGGTCACATTGGTCGTGTTGTTCGTCACGGTGCCATGCGCCCCATCGGTCGCAGAAGTGATGGCGATCACATCACCGGTATCCACATCGTAGTCATTCGTAAGTACGCTAAAAGTATTGGGAATACCGGTATTCGTGCGCTCGTTATCGTCCTGAGCGACCGGGTCATCGTTCACCGAATTAACGGTGACTTCCACCGTTGCGGGGGTCGAGTCGAGGCCCCCATCCGTGACCTGGTAGGCGAACGAATCTGATCCAAAGAAATCCGCATCGGGCGTGTAGTCGATGAAGTCATCCGTGCGATCAAGCGGCGTGCCGTTGTCATTGACCGAAGCGGTGCCATTCGAAGGGCTGGTAACCGAGCCGGCCAGGATTTCGATCGCGTCGCCATTGGGATCTGAGTCGTTCGAAAGGACAAAGATCTCTACAGGCGTATCCTCATCGGTTGACTTCGAGTCATCCAAAGCTTCTGGTGCATCGTTGACCATCACCGAGACGGTGGCGGTGTCCTGCGCGCCGTACGAATCCTCGATCGTGTAGCTGAACGTCTCAGGATTGACCGGATCGTGGAAGAGTGGATCGGGATCATACTCCAGCCGGCTGCCGACCTGCGTGATCGCGGCGCCCTGCGAACCAGCGGCATCGTAGCCGACGATCGAGAACGTATCGCCGCTGTCGATATCGTAATCATTGCCTAGCACGCTGATCAGCAGCGTCTCGTCCTGCGAAGCTTCCCGGCTGTCATCCCTGGCCGTCGGTGCGTCGTTGACCGGCGTGATCATCACGGTCACGGTCGCCGGGCTGGAGGTGGAGGGCGTCGGAAGGTCATCATCCTGCACGGTGTAATTGAACCAGACAAACAGATTCGGACCACCCTCCGCCAGGAAATCGGAGCTGGGCTGGTAAGTGACCGTGCCGTTGTGATGGTTGACTACCGAACCATAATCGGGTGAGGTGGTGAGGAATACCGTCGTCGGATCTACCGAGCCCTCGATGTCGTAATCCGGCCCGTTGCCGTTGTCCGCCAGCAGATCGATCAGTAACGGGGTGTCTTCATCGGTCGTGGCGAAATCGTCCTCCGCCACGGGCGGATCATTCTCGCCGACGACGGTGATAGTGACGACCGCCGTATCGCACAGACCTCCGGGATCACAGGCCTCGTAGGTGAATTGGTCATTGCCATTGAAATCTGTATCCGGCATGTAGCTGAACGAACCATCGAGATTAAAGGTGAAGCCACCCGGCATTGCGTGGTTTGGGCCGCTCGCCGACACGAGACTGGCGGTCAAAGTGTCCGTCGGGTTGGGGTCGCTGTCGTAGCCCGGATTCGGCGCGATTCCCAACACACCAGGCGCAGCGACGGTTAATTGCGTATCTTCCTGAACAACATAAGCGTCATCCCGGGCGGTCGGTGCCCCGCTCACGAGCACATTCACCGTGGCGGTCGCCGACCCACCGTTCCCGTCTGAAACAGTGTAGCTGAAGCTGTCCGTACCGATGTAGTTCCAGTCGGGGTCGTAGGTGACATCGATGCCGTTGTTCGTGACCGTGCCGTGTACGGCAGCCTGCACCACCTCGACCGTGTCGACGGAAAGAACATCCAGATCGACATCGGCATCGTTGGCAAGCACGTCGAAATCGGTCGCGGTGTTGCGATTGGCGCGCATGTCGTCATCGACCGCAACCGGATCGTCGTTGACCGGGATGATCGTGATTGTAACTGTCGTCGTGTCACACAAACCTGCGAGCAGGTCGTCACATGCATCGTAGGTGAAGGTATCAGTACCGTTGAAATCTGGGCCAGGACGGTAAGTGAACGATCCATCGCTACCGAAAGCGAGCAGGACACCGTCCGAGGGCGGCGAGGTCAGCGCGGCCTGCAGCACATCGCTGTTTGGATCCGTGTCGTTGTCAAGGACCACTGGATAGGTGGCAGGACTTCCTGGAACAATAAGGTCCGTATCCTCATCGACACTGTAGCCATCATTGACCGCGTTTGGTCTGTCATTCACAATAACGGAAACCGTGGCCGTATCCGTGTTGTTTACCGGTTGTCCGTCGCTGATCGTGTAGCTGAAGGTGTCGGGGATTGTCGGATGGCTGTAGCCAGGAGGAATTGGTGCAGGGTTATAGACAATGAAATCATCGTATGGATCCCCCGTGCCGTTGTCATCAATTTGCGCCTCGCCACCTTGATCGGTTGGGTTCTGCACAGAAACAATCTCAACGGATTCCCACACTTCGACAAGATCGGCGTCGTTTGCCAAGACATCGATCGACAGCGGAGGATCAAATGCCCCCATGGCGGCGTTGTCATCGACTGCCGTAGGTGGGTCGTTTACGGCAATGACTCGCACTCGCACTTCAGCCGTGTCGAAACCCCCATTGCCATCGCTGATGCGGTAGGTGAACGAATCATTCCCGAAGAGGTTCAGATCTGGCGTGTAACGTACCTGATCATCGGTCAGAACCCCCGGCGTGCCCATATCGTCGATGGCCACACTGCCAATCGATGGCAGAAGCGGAAACCCGACGATCGATAACGGATCCCCTTCAACCGAATCGTAATCGTTGGCCAGCACGTCGATGCTGACGGGCTGGTCTTCATATGTAGGATATGGTGTAGCCGAGAGGAGTGCAGGATCATCCACTGCAACCGGTGGATCATTAACGGAATTCACCGTGATGAAAACCGTCGCCGGGTCGCAATCCCCGTCAGGATCACAAGCCTCGTATGTAAATTGATCCGGACCGAAATAATTCGCATCCGGCTGGTATTGGAACGACCCATCCGGGTTGAAATATGCGAGCATTCCATGGCTGGGGAATGACAGTTGGCTTGCGGTCAAGGTGTCACCCGGATCGCCGTCCGTATCATTCCCCAGCACACCTGGCGCCGGGACGGTCAGCGTCGTATCTTCATCGACCGGGTATGAATTATCGACTGCGATGGGCACATCCTCGATCGAGTTCACGAAGACCGAAACTACCGCCTGGTCGCATAAGCCTCCAGGATCGCATACCTGATACGTGAATGTATCTGGATTGCCAGGTGCGCTGAAGTAATTTAGATCTGGCGTGTAGAGGATCGACCCGTTCAAATTGACGACCGCTGATCCATTCGTTGGCGACGAGAACAGTGTCGCCTCCAGCAAGGGTTCATCCCACGGATCGTCGGAGTCGTTGGCGAGCACTCCAGGGGCAGACAGTGAGAGTGGATTATCCTCATCGATGATGTAAGATCCGATCGTAGGGTCATTGACCGCCACCGGGGCGTTCGAAGGCGTGCTCGTCGGCGTCGGCGTGTATACATACACCCGCTTTACATTCACTGCCGTCTCAAAATTGCCACCCTGAGTTTCGACTTGATTTTCAAAGACATCGCCGGCATTGCCATTCGCGGAGGCGTTGAACCGCAGCATGTAATAGGAGTTCTGATTGATCCAGACGTCCAACCCGCTCCAATCGATGACCGTATCCCCGATGCTAGTACCGGGACAAGCAGGGACGCATCCACCGTCATACGCCATGCCGGGCGGCAGGCGGTCGATGACACGCGTCAGGTGTGCTGGCGGGATGCTCCCGTAGTTGATCACCAGGATACGGAACCGCACCGTCGTCGGTCCTGGCGGGATGTTTTGGGGATTCGCCAATTTGATCGGATAGACCTGCGGCGTCGGCGTGGGCGTGTTCGTCGGCGGCAGCGGCGTGTTGGTCACCGTAGATGTAAACGTTGGCAGCGGCGTGTTCGTCGGCGAGGGCGTCGCCGTCGGGGTCTGCGTCACCGTAGGCGTGTTTGTGATCGTCGGCGTCTCTGATGGGAAAGGGCTCGCCGTCGGGGTCATCGTACTGCATGTACCTGGTAGGAAGCATGCATCCGACACCTGATTGGAATAACTCAGGTTGAATCCACGATCACGACGAATGTCGTCAATCAATCCGGGATTCAGCGCACCAAATTGGACCGTATCCGACCAAAGACCGTAATTCGCCTGCAGCGCCGGTCGGATCTCGACTTGACCCTGCTGGCTGTCAATAATCATAGCCAGAGAACCGCAGCCGAAGAGGATCAGGAAAACGAGAATTGCCCACAGCAGCCAGAGCAGCAGGTTGCGAGAGCGTTCACGCTGCTGCTCTTCACGTGTTGGCTGATCCAGTGTCATACTTTCATTCATTCCCAGCGTCTTTTTCTGCCTCTTCACGCTCAATCCAGGCTTCGCGCAAGGCCATCTCGTTTGCTGCTGGCTCAGCTGGCTCTGCTGCTTCTCGCCTCTCTTTGCTCTTAAGCTCTCCTGAATCAGGGATGGTCATCTCGCTCCAGGGACCCGAGACCGCGCCAATTTCCAAGGACGGATCACGCTGCTGAGCCTGGATCTGATCCACAAGCGCCAGCAGCTGGGCGGCGTGTCGGGCGACCTCCGGCTCGACCGGCTGCTGGCTGATCCAGATCAAGCCATCGTGAACCTCGGACAACCCCTCAATTTTTCCGGGTTGGGAATCGAGGCGGCGCTCTTTGATTACTACCACTTTACGCGGGCTGCCCTCCCGGACAGGTAGATCTGCGCTGTGCAGAAGCAATGTGTGTACCCCGAGGTCAACCTCAGATTCCGGGGATGCCCACTCATCGAAAATGCCCTCTAGATAGGCCAGCAGCGGCTGCCCCTCCGTCTCGCGATCAATCTCAAGCCAGTCGTCCCCTGATGGGTTCGTCATCACAATGCGCGCACCAGCCTCGACGACAAGCACGCCGTCTGGAAGGCTCGCCAGAAGCTCCAGGATCTCTTTCCTGCGGCGCTGCAGCTGATGAACGCGCTCGGTGACCTCCTCTTCGAGCATGTCGCCGCGCCTGCGCTGAATCTCGGCCATACGAATGTTGTCCAACAGAACGCGCCGGAACTGTAGTGCTCGATTCACCGTATTATCGAAGACGCTCAGATGATCGAACGGCTTCTTTAAGTAAGCGAAGGCACCGTTGTTCAATGCCTCGATCGCGTTCTCGAGCGTGGCACCGGCTGTCACCACGACTACCTGTGTGTTGGTATCGCTGTCTTTGGCTTGCTTGAGGATTTCCAGACCGCTTACGCCGGGCATATAGATATCGGTCACGATCAGATCGTAAACATCCCGCTCAATTTTCTCGAGCGCATCGCGCCCATCCTCCGCCTGCACGACGTTGAGACCCTGGCGCTCAAGCCTGCGGGCCATCAAAGCCAGCATAGCGGCATCATCATCTGCCACCAAAACTCGTGTCTCAGGCATATCCATCATCCTCTACAGATAAAAGCAGATCAGGGAATCCGTCTGGATTGCTCGCCGCTTCTTCACCGGCCATTTGAACCCTCAATCCCCGGCAGCGCCAACGCAATCGTGCTGCCCATTTTGCCTTTGCCCTGAACCCAGACTTGCCCTCCAAGGCTCCCGACGATCGCCCTGACCATCTCCAGGCTCATACCATCCGCATACGGCCTGGCTGAGGACAATCGTCCTTCTGGTTCTTCGCCATCATAGGCGTGCGCCCTGGAAAACCCCTCATCCATGACCTCGATCCAGACGTTAGACCTTCGCGTCGAGATCCTTACCCGAACGAGCCCTCCGGGACTGCTTCGCTCCGCAGCTCGATTCAAAAGCGCCTGGACCATCTTTTCCATTAGCCTGGGATCCACACAGACTTGTGGGAGTACGTCTGCAGCTGTTACCGTCAGGCGAAGCCCACGATCGCGGTACATATCCTCAAATTTCGCGACGATCGCTTCACCGAAGAGATCGCTCAGAGCGTATTCGGTTCGCTCAAAGCCAATGCCAGCTTCAAGGCGCATCAATGCCAATAGCTCGTCTATCCAGCTTTGAATCTTTCCCAGCAGAGTCGAGAGCGAATAGACCGTTGCGTTGACTTCATCTGACGGATCCAATGATATCTCGCTGAGGTCGGCCAGCTTCGACATCGCTTGAGCCAGTGGGAGACGGATCCGACCAGCAGCTTCGGTCAGCATCCGCAGCTTGAGGTCATCCAGATTGCGCAAATGCGTGATGTCCCTCAGGACCATGATCCAGCCACCACCGCTACCCAGAGCGGTAAGGCTCACATTATGAACGCGATCCTCAGGCCAATTTATCTCGATCATTGAGGGCTCGCTGTGCTCGATTGCTGTCCAGTTGTCAACGAGGTCAAACAAGATCTCGGGCAGTGCTTCTTCAGCCCTGGCACCATGCTTGAGCGGCTGACCCAGCAGTTCTTGAGCGGTCGGGTTGACAACGGTGATAACCCCACCCGCTTCGGCTGCAATGATTGCATCAACGGTCGAGCGCACCAACGCATCCAACCGCTCCAGTTCGGATTCGAGCTGATGATGCAATATATCCTTCTCAAGTTTCAGCGCTCTGTGTTGTACGGCTCGTCCAACCGAGAACGACAGCTCACTGATCGTTTCCAGCGGTTTCAAGAGATAGTCGTAGGCACCGTCCTCGCGCATCGCAGTCACTGCATTGGCAACATCGTCAGATGCGGTGATGACGATCACTTCAAGATCAGGTTGATGCTCCTTAGCGTTTTTAAGTAGTTCAAGCCCACCCATCTTCGGCATCATCAGGTCGGTCACGAGAACATCGTAAGAAGGTGATGAATCCATCACCTTGAGCGCCTCTGCGCCGTCGGAAGCGCGATCCACGTTGAAGCCTTTGCGCTCCAGATGCTTGGCCATCAGGTCGCGATAGGCCCCTTCGTCGTCAACCACTAAGATGCGCGACATCTTCTTCCGTTTGGATAACCTCCGAGCTGCTTTCTTCTTGCTCTATTGGTAATATGACCTTGAACGTCGTGCCTTCTCCGACTTCGCTCTCGACCTCGATGTGTCCGCCATGTTCGGTTACGATGCCATAACTTACGGAGAGGCCCAGACCGGTCCCTTCACCTTCTGCTTTGGTCGTGAAGAATGGGTCGAATATCTTCCCAATATACTCATCCGGGATGCCACTGCCTTCATCCCGCACGATGATTTCAACATGCTCCTCCGCCGATTCGAGGTCGACAAAGAGATCTCCACCTTCTGGCATCGCCTGGATGGCGTTGGTCATGAGATTGATAAGAACCTGCTCGATCTGCTGGGCATCATATCTAACCATCACGGATTCTTCAGGAAGATCGGCGTGCAATGTCACATGTCCTTTGCGCAGTAAGTACTCGGTGAGCCTGAAAACCGAACGCAATGTTTCGCGTATATCGCGTCGGTGAACAACAGGGGTAGACTGCCGGGCAAATTTCAAAAGATCCGTAACGATCGTATTCGCCCTCGTCGCGCTCTCTCGGATCGTTCGTAGCGCTTCGATCGTGAAATCGTCCAGGCTAGGATCTTCGGCGGCCTCTTCAGCGAGTCCTTTAATCACTGCCAGGGGATTCTTGACATCGTGAACAATACCTGCGGTGAGCTGCCCGACTGCAGCCAGCTTCTCTGATTGGATCAATTGAGCCTGAGCGGCTTGCAGTCTAGCGTTAATCTCCGCCAACTCCTTGTTACGTTCGACTGCTTCCTCGTACAAGCGCGCTGCTTCCTGTGTCCGCTCACGCAGCCGCAATGTCATGATGTCGAAGGCATTTGCCAACTCGCCGATCTCATCATGACGGTCCAGTCCGCTATGCTGTTCGAGGTCACCTCCGGCTACTGCCTGAGAGATCGAGCGCAGCTGCAGTATCGGGCGGGAGATGTGCTGAGCCAGAAGGAAGCCGACAAACACGACAGAAAGGGTTCCCAGCGTGAAGATCCACGCGAATGTGTTCCGGCTGGTTGCAAGAGTCGAGACAATGTAGTCTGTCGGCAGCGCCACCCCGAGATAGCCGTTCCGCTGGTCCCGCAAGATGAAAGGCGTATAAAGCGCGGCGTATTCACGATCTAAAATCTCAAATTCCAAGAAATGTGAGATCGTCCCAGCCTCTTCCAGTTCGGAAGCCGGGATCTCCAACGCTTCATGAACGCCTTCAGAATCTGTAAACGTGGTCGCGATGACCTCGCCCTGATTATCCAGCAGGGTCACGTCAGCCAGGGCTTGCAGCCTCATGTCCACGAGCAAGGTCTCGATGCGCGTCCCTGCCCAGATCACTCCCACGAGTTGTTCATCGCCAAGCATCACCGGGGCAGCTGTGATCATGAATCTGCCGGCGTTCGATTCAATAAGTCCGGTGAATTTGTCGCCGCGCTCGTCCTGAATACCCTGCAAAACCTTCTGGACAGGTGTGATACCGCTGTAGAGCGAGCCGGAGTACGGTGTAATTTCCTGTGATTGGGTATCGTAAGCGACGGTGACAATTTCTTCGCCGGAAGTGCTGACAGCAGAAATCGCCTCGATCTCGTTGTTGGATGCGATCGCCGCGAATATTTCGCTGAGGCTCTCAATATCGCCCGATTGCATGCTCTGCGGGACCCCATCCATGAACGCCAGGATGCGCAGCACCTCCAGGTGGTCTTGCTCCTGGCGGACGATCCTGTCAGCCGCTACGCGTCCTGCAGCGACGAGTTGGTTATTAAACCGTTCTTGAAAGGAAGCTGACACCAGACGGGTAATGACGAAGACGCCGACCGAGGCCAACACCAGCGTGAGCAGAACATAGGGAATAACCAACTTGCTTCGCAGGGATAGCGAAGCGGGCCAACGCATTAGAAACGCGCGAATCCTGCCCTGGATATCCCGGATTATGGACCGAAGTCCTCGATCGCCTTGGCGATCTTGTTCATTCATTTTTTCCATCTAGCCACTTCCCTGTTGAGACTATCATCGCCGACCGACAACAGGGCAGTTCAATTTATTAGTTTATCGTTTAACTTCCGACGCCAGCGCGAAATTCTTGCCGCTGCCGCTGTGCTTGACGCTGTACATCGCTTCATCAGCGGCGTGGATGAAATCTTCCGGCTCTTGATAAGACTCGTGCCATTGAGCCACGCCGATACTTGCACTCAGTTGGCCTCCTTGAAAATCGATCGAACGGATCTCCTGGTCTACCCTTGCCGCGACAGTTGCTGCCTCCTGTTCATCCGCTTCGGGCAACAGCACGAGAAATTCATCACCACCGAAGCGAGTTCCCATATCCACTTTGCGAATGCAGCGGCTGATCGCCTGACCGACAAACCTGAGGGCTTCATCGCCAACCGCATGACCATGTGTGTCGTTGATCACCTTCAAATCGTCCATATCGATCATAATGATCGACAGGGGGCGTTCATAGCGCCTGGCTCGCTCCAGTTCCGTCGCCAGCGAGTCCTGGAGTTTATGACGGTTGTGCAGCCCTGTAAGCGGGTCTGTTACCGCCAGCCGCTGATTCTCTTCGAACAGGCGCTTGTTCTCATTGATCAGGAAACGCCGTTCTAACGCACGCGTGAGTGCCAGTTCAAACGTGGTCATTGAGTCGAACGGCTTGGTGAGGTAGTCATAAACACCGGCTCTGAGCGCCTCAACGGCACTTTCAACCGACGCGCTGCCGGTGAGCACGAGCGCCTGGATATCCGGATCCTTTTCCCGCGCTGCAGCGATGACTTCGAAACCGTTGTGAACCGGCATATACAGGTCAAGCACCAATGCGTCGAATTCGTCTTTCTCTAACGCCACAAGCGCCTCGGCACCATCTTCAGCTTCCACGATAGTCAGACCCATCCGTTCTGCGCGACGGGCCAACAATCTACGGAAATCCGGGTCATCCTCGGCGATCAAGATCCGGCCAACAGGGAGCTCTTGATCTGGACTAGCTTCACTCAATGATCGCTTCCTCTCGAGCGTCTAACGGGTGCGTAAAGTTCGGCTTTCTCCTTGCACACATCTTACTTGAATTCAGGCGGGACATACCTTTCATCCAGCCTACACATGCTCACAAAAGTGCATACCGTTTGAACCTTCACACCACGAAGTCAATTTAAAGGGATCGCTTTTCGCCCCCGCAGCAATTTCGCGGGTCGAAAAAGATGAACCAAGGCTTTTTACGAACTCGTCTCTGCTCGTGTAAAAATTGTACGTTAGAGTCGCATGCACTGCAAACTCATTTGACATAAAAACAGCCCCGCTTTACCGCGGGGCTGTTCATTGCACACATATTCATTTATCCATCCCAGGGCATATCGACCGTAGGAGAAGGTGTGACAGTCTCCGTCGGGGTTGGCGTGTACGGCGACACCGTCGAGGTGTTTGTCGGTGTGTGCGTCGGCGTTGTGACCGGTGTGTTGGTCTGTGTCGGCGGAGGCTCAGCCCAATAGGTCCCTACGATCTCACATGTGCCATAGCCCGGGAATTCAAACGTGAGCGTGCCACGATAGTAGCCCACAAATGGCTGACCATTCAGGGCAAAGTACGCCTCCCACCAGCGATCAGATCCCTGCGAGAGGCCAATATTCGGCGCGGAGGACGACGTTGGAGAGCCATACGTGCTGGTCCCGTAGCTGCTGCCCTGGAACTTGAAGTAGTCGAAGTACATCGGCGGTGCGTAATCCGTGTTCCACACAAGCTCCGTAGATATCAGATAGGCCGTTTGAGGGTTGTGATTGATCACCCGGATGCCGAAGGCGTTGTTCTTCAGTCTTGTGCCGATGTTCTGCAGCATATTGCAGTTTGGCGTTGGCGTGTTGGTGATCGTCGGCGTCAACGTGATCGTCGCCGTGTTCGTCGGCGTTGGTGTGATCGTCGGCGTCGGGGAGATCGTTGGTGTGCTCGTCGGTGGCGGCGTGCTTGTATTTGTTCCGGTTGGCGTGATCGTCGGCGTGTTCGTCGGTGCAGGAAGACTTATGGCGCTCACCGGTTTGTGAAGGTTGCAGGCCGGATCGCTGAACTCGACCGTGAAACCGAAGTGGCTTGAATTCATGCCTCCGGGGATCGACGAGAGGTAGCCTTCATAGCCGCCGCCAAAGTCGATGTAGATGTAATTGGCATTTTCACCGACCGTGACGGTGTTGGGCAATTTCTTGTTGGCGCTCGTCGGTGAGTTCGAATCGTTTCCGTTGTGTATCGTGTCGGTGTACCAGCGCATCCAATCCAGGTATTCATTCCAGCCATATAGATCGGAAGCTTCTTCAAGCGGACCCCAATCGACGGTCACGCCCGTCACCTGTAGTCCGGGATAAGTTGTGTTCGAGATCCACTGGGCGATGCGGCCGTCGCTGAAGAAGCGGAACATGCCAAATGAAACCCCGGAACAAGAGGGGGTCGCGGTTGGTGTCGGGGTCGGCGTGTCCGGCACGCCAATCGTGAAGGTAACATAAGCCCAATCGCTCCATACACCTTCATCGTCCAGGGCGCGCACCTGCATCTTGTGGACACCATCCTCCATAGCGCGACCATTCGGCCAGTTGCCAGTAGTGATCGGATGCTCGTTGCAGGGCGCGTTGCCGCCAAAAGCGCAGTACGCCGTCGTGTAATCGACCGTCGTGTAGCGCCAGGCCCAACCGGTGCCGTCCCACCAGAAGAATTGGAACTCCACTTGCCAGATACCGGTTCCATCCGGTCCTACACCCGTGCAGGTGTTCGGATCGACGTTGTCCGGGTCGTATGCGATCGCCCACGCAGGCAGCTTGTGAGAGATCCCATCTTTCCCATAAATATCCCCGTTTTCGGGTCGCTGGATCTCGACGACCGGTGGCACCTTACAGGGTGTCACCGTCGGCGTGGGTGTTTCCGTCGGTATCGCCGTCGTCGTGTTCGTAGGCGTTAACGTGATTGTCGCCGTGTTGGTGGCGGTAAATGTGGGAACCGAGATCGTCGCTGGAATACCGACGACGCGCGAAACGCGGTACTGCTCTACGATACCCTCACGCCTTGCTGAAAGACGAAGCTGTGGAACCCAGGAACTGATGATCGGGGAAATCAAGGGGTGGTCGAAATCGACGGTGACGGAGACGCGATCTCCGGGGCCGCCCGCATCTTCCACCGGCTGACAGGAGGCGGAGGTGATTGTTCCGACATCCGGTGGGAAATAGACGATTCCGGATTTGTTAGAACAGACTGTAATCTTGAGGAATCCTGCGACGCCATCCGCCGAGGCCGGGTCTACCCACAACCCGGCACCACCTGATCGGGCCGAGTCCTTGATCGATGGTATGCGCGCCCCTTCGCGTTCGGTTTGTGTATCACAAACATTACCGGGGTACATGGAGCAGTAGCTGTCCTCGAATTCGCCGGTCACCGCATAGCGCACACCGAACCGGGCCGCGTTCTCAATCGTCACCCAGGCATGCAGGAGGCGCGCGATCTCAATCATCGCGAAAAGAACAAGCAGCATAATGGGCAGGACCAGTGCGAACTCGACCAGCGTCTGCCCTTTTGAGCGGTTTCCTTTTCTAAACATGTGCATTACGTTATGCACGCCTCCCAGAACCTGAATCCCGGCCGCCTTGACCGGCTTGGGTTGATTCAAGTCTACATCTTGGAGGGCTATCTGAGCCTTACAATCAGCTTACGGGTGAGATGGGATCGGAAAATTTGCGAGGTGTTTCCTTGCAGAACTCAGGTTTCTAATCGGTAACCATAACCGCGTACGGTGATCAGCCGCTCCGGGATTGAGGGATCGCTCTCGATTTTTTTGCGCAGAAGCCAGACATAACGTCTCAGAACACTGCCTGATTTAACCCGGTTTTTTCCCCATACTTCCGAGATTAAGTCATCCTGAGAAATCGCCTCACCCGCCCGGCTTGCCAGCGCGGCGATCAGGCGGAATTCCGTCGGCGTAAGATCGAGCTTTTCTCCGCTCAGGATGGCCTCATGCTTTCGCACGTCGACATGCAGATCATGGACGCGATATTCCTCCGTGCCTTCACTCTGCAATCCGGACCTCGCCAGAACAGCCTGAATCCTGGCTTCTAATTCTGCCAGGCTAAATGGTTTGGTGACATAATCGTCAACACCCAGCCGGAAACCTCGCAGCTTATCGCTCTCAGCGGTCTTCGCCGTAAGCATGATCACGGGAATATCGGCAAGCTCACGCAGTCGAGCGCACACTTCCCAGCCGTCCATGCCCGGCATCATCACATCCAGCACGACCACATCCGGTCTTGTTGAATAGAAAACCCGCAGCGCCTTCTCGCCGCGATCAGCCGTGAATACCTCGTACCCCTCACGCTCGAAGAAGTCACTCATAAACTTCAGCAGGGTTTTATCGTCATCGACCAGGAGCAGCCTTGCACTCATCTCATGCCTCTCCGACCGGGACCCAGAAAGTCATCGTTGTTCCTTGTTTGTTGGATTCCTCAATCATAATCGAGCCGCCTAACGCTTCTAAAAGACGTTTGACCATCGGCAGCCCCAGACCATGGCCGTAGACATCGCGCGCATCGCTCGCGTCCAGACGGTGAAACATGTCGAAAACTTTTTCATGCTGGTCGGCAGGGATCCCAGGACCTCGATCTTCAATCGAAACATACAATCGCTGGTCCTCAGCCCATGCGCGGACGTAAATATCACATTCGGGAGCATATTTTAGCCCGTTATCGACAAGGTGGTAAAAAACGCTCTCGATCGCAGAACGATCGGAAAGCAGAGTCGGCAGGTCGGGTTCAAACTCAGCGATGATTTCACGCTGATCAATCTGACGGGTTAGACGTTGAAGTGCGCTGCTGAAAGCGTCTTCCATGGTGAACGCCTGTGCTTCAAGGTGAAATTTGCCCGCTTCGAGCGCAGAAATGTCCAGTATCGTCTCAACAAAATAAGATAAGCGGCTGGTCTCTTCTTGAACCAGCGTCAGTGATTCCCGCGTACTTGACGAGATATCCGGGTGTGCATCAAGCACAAGTTCAATGCCGCTGCGAATATTGGTGAGCGGTGAACGCAGTTCGTGGGAGACAAGCGCCACAAATTCCGATTTGAGCTGATCGAGGGTGGTTAGCTCCTTATTGAGGCGCGCCAGGTCAGCCACAGTTTGCTTGAGCTCGCGCGTGCGATCTTCAACCTTGCTCTCCAATTCTGTGTTCAGTTCAGCCAACTCCGAGCGCGCTGCGTTGATCTCTTCCAGAGCTACACGCAGATCATCCTCTCGCTTGCGAATCAATGATAAATCATGCCCGGTTCCTGCGATCATGACCTGTCCGGTACGTGCACTCACCACCGGATCGAGCGACAGCAGCACAGGCACTTCCGTCGATGCGTGTGTTCGCAAGGTGACTTCTCCGCTCCACCCCTTCCGCGCCGCATCAGATAATAGACTTTCTAAGTTAGGCTCTGATTCGGGAGGAATGCTGATGAACTCAGGCAGATCAGGGAGCGCTTGATTTTCCAATCGACTTATCGTGGACAACAATGCCGGGTTTGCCATCCGCAGCGATCCGTCCTGCTCAGCGATAAAGGCCAGATCTCCTGTGGCGCGCACAAGCGCAGCAAATTGGCGCATCTCTTGTTGCCCGAGAATCACCGCCTGGCGACCAAATAGAAGCACGATCAGGACGAGGCTCATCCCGACCCCGACCCAATCAAGCGCCCCCGAAAACCACCAATCGAATAGCAGATACGCCACAACGGTATAGGTGAGCGCCACCGGAATTAGCGGCTCCATGCGACTGGCCAACCGGACAATCGGTTCGTGATCAAGAGCAAGGCCGCTATCAACTTTTTCCTGAGCACTTTTCTGAAGCGCGAATCCAAACAGCGCCATCGAAGCCATCCAACCCGCTTGCACGAGACTTGCGGGAGGTGGAGCTTCGAGACCCTCAAATGACGCACCCAGATCACTGACGAACTTGATGCCTGCTGCTATCGAGATGAGTAAAAATGGGACGCTGCTGCGAATTCTCACACGTAAGAGCGCCTGACGCACGGCCAGAACGAGCAGCACGACATCAAACAGGGGATTGATGGAAAGCCAGAAAATCTGGGGGATGTTCAGATAGCCCGCACTAGCTGCCGGACGAAAGAAAATCAACCACGCAAGAGATAGTATCGCCAGGCTGAGGATCAGCACATCGAGCGATTCGCGTACACGGCCGAATCGTTCCGGGTGCGACATAGGATAGGAGGCCAGGGCGTACCCGACCGCAAGATAGCCAGCCAGTCGGAACAGATCCCGGACACTCGGAGAGGCAGTCAAAGTTCCCGAGATCGACCACTCAAGCAAGATCAACGCATCGACGAAAAGCCAGATCAGCAAACCGACGACAAGAATCCGCCATGCATTCATTCGCTGGGCGTCCGGCATCTCGCTCAGCGCTCTTAAACCTACCCACACGACAACCGCTCTCACGACAAAAACCAGAATTGCGGGGAACAACCCGCGACCCAGAGCATAGCGTGCTGAATTCAGCCAGATCACGTACAAACTGGCGATGACGAGCACGAGCGCCGGCCAATGCCGGTATAAGCGATCCTGCGGTTCCGATGCGCTGATCACAATTCGATTGTATGCCACGCAGACATCTGAAGCAACGGCCCTATCCTAATTTGAAAAAAGCCCCACGTATGTAGGGCTTTTTCAATTTCGTTCTCTGCCAACATCAGCAGTCGAAGCAAAATTCCTCCGTTGGTGTAGGCGTCGGTGTAGGCACGGTGGCCGTCGCCGTGGAAGTCGGTGGTGGCGTGTAAGTCGCCGTCGGCGGCAATGTATTCGTCGCTGTTGGCGTTTTTGTCGGCGTCGGCGTCGTAGTCACTGTCGGCGTGACGGTCGGAGTCCTGGTTACCGTTGGAGTATTGGTGCGCGTCGGCGTGTTTGTCGGTGGTGGGAAAGTCGCCGGCGCTGCAGACTGGGTGAAGTTACAGGCAGGATCGCTGAAGGAGACGCTGATGCCAAAATTGTTGGTGCTCAGGTTCAGAGGCGCCTCGTTGAAACGATTCTCGAACCCACCGTCCCAATCGATGTAGATCGAGTTGGTCGGGTTCACGGTCCGCGACAGGCCGAAGGAGGTCGTGGAGGAGTAATCATTGCCGCCATACTGCGTGACGCCATTCCACTGGACATAATCCACAAACTCATTCCAACCATAAAGATTCGAGGCGGTATTAAGCGGGCCCCAATCGATTGTGATACCCGTTACGATTAGCCCCGGGTATGTGGAGTTTACAACAGACATCTGCAACCGCGCATCATCAAGGAATGAGATCGACCCGGGACCGACGCCCGAGCAAGTCGGGGTGGAGGTTGCAGTGGGCGTACTCGAAGGTGGCGGGATGGGTGTCGGTGTTGGCGTCGTCGACGGCGTCGGTGTCAGTGTGATCGTACTCGTCGGAGTCGGTGACGCGTAGAAGGTCGAGGCTGAGACGTTGCACACGTAATCGAATGTCAGCGTCGTAGAGAAGTTTCCATAGAGATCCCCGCCAGGCACGTTATTGAAGTCCGCGTGCCAGGGAACCCAGACGCCGGGAGTGAGCGCGAACGATGAAGGGCTAGCTGGGCCTGCAGTAGTCGGCGAATTGTAATCGTCACCGGGATAATAAGTACTGGTGTTGAATTCAGCGTAATTAAAATAATGGCTGGGATCCATCTCATTCCAACCCGTGGAGGAGCCGGTGAGCTCGATCGTGTAGCCATTGGCGTTGTAAACCAACATGAATAGTCCGTCGCCTGATTTGCCATAGCCGCTGATGAAGATGTCATTGCAATCCAGCGTTGGCGTCACTGTTGGCGTTGGGGTAATTGTGGGTGTCAACGTCATGGTTGGTGTCGGCGTGTTGGGAACGTTCAGGTAGAACGTGACCTCATCCATGGCAGTTGCACCATCATCATCGGTGGCGACCGCCTGCATGCGGTGCGTTCCAGAATTCATCGGCCCGCCGCTTGGCCATGTAGCAGTGGTTGTCGGGCGCTCTGTACAGGGCGCAGCGCCACCAAAACCGCAGTATTCCTCCGCAAACTCAGTATGGGTATAGACGCGCACCCACGAAAGCCCATTCCACCAATCGATCGCAAAATCGACTTGCGTGATTCCGGTGCCATCTGGAGCTGTACCGGCACAGGTCACCGGATCGAGGTTATCCACATCATAGGCGATGGCGACAGAGGGGACCTTATCCACGTAATTTGCGCCGTCGATCGGCGCGGTGATCTGGACGACAGGTGGAACTCTGCATTCCGTAGGTGTAGGTGGCGGTGTGGTCGTGACGGTATTGGTGGCGGTCGGCAGCGGTGTGTTTGTCGCCGTAAAGGTCGGCACGGAGATCGTCGCCGGAAGCCCGACGACACGCGCGACGCGGAATTGCTCGACGATACCCTCACGCCGAGCGGTCAGATGTACATTTGGAAGCCAGGTGCTGAGGATCGGCACAATGAGCGGGTGCTCGAAGTCAACCGTCACCGAAACCCGGTCACCCGGTCCGCCAGGGTCTTCTTCGGGTGTTCCTGTCGTCAGCCGTTCACACCATGCGTCCAGATGAGAGGCTGGAACTGAAACGTTGTATTGATAAAGCGGCGTGCCGCCCAACGTCTTATTGGAACAGATATCGATATTAAAGTGACCGGAGACACCCTCTGCCTGGGTCTCATCCCGTAATATGGCTACCGCACCAGAACGCGCCGCGTCCTCAATGGAAGCGATGCGGGCGAACTCCTGCTCGGACACATCATCACATACGCCGCCTGCAAAGCCTGAGCAATAAGTATCGTCAAATTCGCCGGTAACGGCGTAGCGCACACCGAAGCGGGCGCCGTTCTCGACAGCCAGCCATGCGTGCAGCAAACGCGCCAACTCGATGATGACGAAGAGCACCATGAGCATGACGGGCAGCACAAGCGCAAATTCGACGAGTGTCTGTCCCCGGAATCGCTTCGGACGTTTGAAGAGAAGAGTACGCTGGCTGGCAGTTTTAGCGTTCATCTTGTTGCTCACTTCTAATGGATGATTCGAGTAAATATGCGCGAGGCGATCGCCTCAAACACCTGGATTAGCCCTGTGCCGGTTGGAGAATAATAGTAATTTCCGCATGAGTTCCCGGGCGAAGTCGATGCGCAGGGGTCTGTTGACGGGTCACCATCGTCACCGATCGCGGCGATATACCGCAGCAGCTTCTCCGCCTGGTCGCAGATCGCCTCCTTTAGCGCCGGGTGGGCGTGGCCCAGATTACACACGGCGATACCGCTCAGGGCATCCAGATACTTATTACCTTCACTATCCCACAGCTGGCAGCCATCCCCCTTGTCGAAGGTGACAGGCAGTCGTGCATAGGTAGTCATCAATGAGTCAGGCATAATCCACTTCTTAATTCTGAAAACAAAAAGGCAGTCCCAAGAGACTGCCTTTACAGCAAACGAGCATTTTACCCCTGCTATCTACCCCGGTGCAAACTCCAGGGCCGGGGGTGATATGAGCCTAAAGCCTAGAAATGCAGACCGTGGGCGAATCCGGTCATGCTCAGCAGCATTGGCACCGACAGTACGGTGTTGGTTCGGGAGGCCATCAGCGCCACTACCTTGGCCTTGGCGATCGCATCGGCACTGTGCTCCTTACCGTCCAGACCGAGGATCTTCTTCTGGTTGGGCCAGATAAGTGCCCAGACGTTGAACAGCATAATCGTACCGAGCCAGGCACCAATTCCGATTAGCGCCATGCCATCGCTGAACATAAAGGCTTTTAGTGCCCCGTTCGGTGCAAGGTTCTGCAACATACCAACAC
>CBFDDM010000063.1:0-19671 GCA_965603565.1 uncultured Anaerolineales bacterium
CTCCAGGCGCTGGTACCAGTCCTCAAACCCGGCCAACTCCTCCATGAGGATCGCCTGCACATTGGGGACCTCGGCTCTGCGTTCCTCGACCGAACGCGACAGCTGGTCATTCAACTGGTCGATGTCGTAGACGTGCACATGCTCGATTTGACGTACGTCTGCGTCGACATCGCGCGGGACGGCGATATCCATCATGATGAGCGGTCTGTATGGCCTGCTCGCCATCGCCGCGCCAATATTATTGCGGTTGAAAAGCGTGTGCGGCGCGCTTGTCGAGGTGATGACGACATCGGCATTGGCGAGCTCTTCATCTAGATTTTCAAATCCCTTCGCCTGAGAACCCCAGCAGTCGGCCAACTCGCGCGCTTTGGCGACCGTGCGGTTCACGACGGTGATCGTGTGCACGCCGCGTTTTCGCAGCGCTTCGACAGCTAATTCGGACATCTCACCTGCGCCAATCACAAGCACCCGGGCATCTTCCAGCGGTTTTAGGATGCTGGCGATTAAATGAACGGCGACCGAGCTCACCGTGGCCGGGTTGGACGAGATCGAGGTCTCATGGTGAGAACGCTTGGCTGCGTGAAGCGCGCACTGGAACAGCCGGGAGAGCACCAGACCGGTCGACCCGACGCTCAACGCCAGGGTATAGGCTTCGGCGACCTGGCCGAGGATCTGCGGTTCTCCCAGGACCATCGAATCCAGCCCTGCGGCGACGGCGAAGAGATGTTCGGCTGCGTCAAGATCCTGATAGTGATACAGGTGGGGAGCGATCTCTTTGCGATCGACGCCGGTGATCTCAGCCAGGAGCTCTTCCGCTTCATCAAAACCGAGTGCCCCGACGGTATACATCTCGACGCGGTTGCAGGTCGAGAGCAGAATGAGTTCTGAGTACGAACCGGTGGCTTCTCGATCGCCGCAGCCGCAGCGCGCCAGCGCCGCCCGCTGCTGTGCTTCGCTCATCGCCAGGCGTTCGCGCAGCGCGATGGGTGCTGTTTCGTGATTAACGCCGATGCAGTAGATGCTCATCTGACCGCCTTAATACTTACCAACGTTTCCAAACAACGCGTTCACAAACAAAAACGACTGGCTCAAGCCCAAACGTGTACCAGCGTGGAGAAGCACATCCTTCCGATCCGAAATCCTGATCAAACAATCCGCAATCCCACATTAGTGAATCGAAAACCGACATAATTTGTGAATTTTCTTTCAAGGACAAATATAGATTGCAAAGGTTAATGTTAGAGGAACATGAGATGAGGGTTTGATTAATAGCAAATTTGTTCGTGATCCGTTGTGAGAAAAAGGGATGTGGTCAACAGGGATTGTGGTATGTTAGCCACAACAACGAACGACGGTGCCGGGCAGTCAGGGGGCGGCAGCGCGTCTCAACAGGTCTGCGAGGCTGGTACCACAACCTGTTCGAACAGCGTTCAGGTGAACTGGTAAGCGATGTCTCAACCGCAGGGGCTGGGTCACATCCCTCAAAATCAAATTCAGAATCCTGTAGTGGGCGACCGGCTGGTCGCCCACTACGAGGTTGATCTATGGTTACGGTTTGAAAGAGAAGTTGCGAAGGGGCACGGCGGCGCCGTGCCCCTTCCATTTGGAGAAAACCTTCCTGCTGTTCACGGGTAAAATGTACATATCTCTTCGATCTCGTTCTATTCGACGTTATTTAAAGGATGTGCCGGTTTGCTTTCTCGGAAAACCTCTTTCTTGGTCAATATCAACATGCTTCTGCTGCTAACCGGCTGCGGGGTGTCCGGCGATATCGATCGATTCGCAAACATGTTTACGATACCTTCAGAACCTGCTCCACCGACTGAAATCGTCCCGAGCGCCACGCCCCTCCCGGCGGCCCAAACCCCGTCACATGATCCATCGGCCACGATCACCCCCACCCCAACGGCGACCGAGATCGTCTTCGAGATCGGTCAAGAGCTAACCATCGATTACCTGCGCGAACTGGAGATCACCGGCAGCGAGATCACGGTCGAGCGGGAACTGCCCGCCAATTTCTACTTCCGGCGGCAGATCGTCAGCTATATCTCGGAAGGTAATAAGATCTATGGATTGTTGACTATTCCGTATCTAGAGCAGCCCGAGGAGGGCTACAAGGCGATCGTCTTCAACCACGGCTACATTCCCCCGGCGTATTACCGGACGGAATCACGCTACGAAGCCTACGTCGATTATCTGGCTCGCAGCGGGTTCGTCGTCTTCAAGATCGACTACCGCGGCCACGGGCAGTCCGAGGGCGAGCCCTCCGGGTCATACTTTTCACCGGGCTACACGATCGACTCGATCGCTGCCCTCAAGAGCCTGCAGACGCTGGATTACGTCGATCCCAATGCAATCGGCATGTGGGGGCACAGCATGGCCGGCAACCTGACGCTGCGGGCGATGCTCATCGAGTCGGAAATTAAGGCTGGCGTGATCTGGGCCGGCGCGGTCTACAGCTACGACGATTTCGCCGAGTACGGCATAGACGATAACACCTACCGCCCGCCGGTGACGCCCGAGGGCGAAGACCGTCCCAGACGCTCACGCCAGATCTTCGACGCTTACGGGCGGCCGGAGGACGGGCATCCCTACTGGGAGGCCGTCTCGCTCACCGAGCACATCGACTTGCTCAACAGCCCATTGCAAATCCACCACGCCGTGGACGACACGGTAGTTAGCGTTCAATATTCGCAGGGTTTGGCTGAAGCTTTGCAGAACAGCGGGCAAGATTACGAGTTCTATATTTATGAAGGCGGCGGGCACAACCTGATCTCACCGTATTTCGGACAGGCGATGCAGAGGACAGTCGAGTTCTTCAGGGACAATTTGTAGCCTGCCTTTCCATTGTCCTAATCACAAAGAAAGCGCCCTTCTAGGCGCTTTTCATTGGTTTTCAGTCATAATGGTGATCACTACTGGAGCAATGGATACAGTCTAGTCTGCTCCTGCATACATCGGGCTGGGTGAATAGCGAACAGGATCTGCCTGCAGCACACGTTCCGGCTTGCTTACTGTCTCCTGATGATCCAGCCGATCGAACTCGCTCGTTCCTGCCAGCAAATCGATATCGGCGCGATCAGTGATCACGCGCTCGATGCGCCCATCGACCATCTGGATGACCCGATCCACGTATTTCATCATGCGCAGGTCATGCGTGACCATGATGCCGGCGCGGTTCTCTTCATGGATCAGGTCGGCGAAGATGCCTACAACCTGATTGGCGCGTTCGGTGTCCAGGCTGGCAGTGGGCTCATCGGCGAGCACCACGCTGGGGCTGTGGATCAACGCCCGGGCGATGGCCACGCGCTGCTGCTGACCTCCCGAAAGCTGGGACGGCAGGTTGTTCAGCCGGTCTTCAAGACCCAACCGTGTAAGCAGGTCCTTGGCCCGGGCCCGGCAGTCGCTCCCGTTCATCTTGTTGAGCCTCAGCATCACTTCGACGTTCTCAAGGGCGGTCAGGTACGGCACAAGGTTGTTCGCCTGAAAGGTGAAGCCGATCTTCTCACGTCGGAACTGCGTACGCTGCTTGTCTGTCATCACACCGAGATCCTGGCCATCGATGAAGGCCTTGCCGTCCGTCTCCCGCAGGAGCGTAGCCAGCATAGCCAGCATGGTGGTCTTGCCCGATCCCGAGGGACCTACCAGGCCTACAAACTCACCCGCTCGGACTTGAAGTGAGACCTCATCGACCGCTCTCACGGTCAGCCCGTTGCCTTCATATACCTTGGTGACACCAGTGGTTTCGATGATATTTGTGTTCGACATTGAGAACTCCTACATACCTAGCGCTGAGAGTGGTTCGACCTTCAAAGCCATGCGGATGGACACCAGCCCGCCGATCGGACCGATCAGAAGCAGCGAAACGAACGCGATCAATATGGATGTACCGGTAAAAATGATCGGGACCCCCGAGGGCAGCCCGATCGCGAGGCCCAGCGTGACCAACCCACCCATAAGTACGCCAAAAACGGTTACGAGGATGATCTGCAGCACGGACGCGGATGCCACGATCGGATTGGGCGTACCGATCGCTTTGAGCATCCCGATCTGAGGGATCTTCTGCAGCGTCTGGATCTGGAAGAAACCGCCGATGACCAGCGCGCCGATAAGGAAAGTAAAGCCCCGGATGGTGTTGAGCGTGCTCTGCTGTTCGGAGTAACCGGGTGCAGACTCATAGGCTGTCCTGATGTCGGTGGTCTCGATATCATCGATGACAGCATCAATCGAAGCCGGGATCGTCTCTAACGCAGCTGAGTTGTCCGATTTGATAGCGATCACGTTAACCGCCGGTTGGGTGGTGTAGGCATTCGGGTCAGCCTTGGGTCGGTAGAGATCCCACACCGAAAGTGTGACGAAGACCGAAGGGCGAAAGAAATACTGCTGGCCGTCGGCGATGCCGATCACGCGAAGTTCAAATAGCTCGTCTTCGGTGCCCTGGGTGACCTGGATCGTCATCGTATCGCCGACACTCAAGCCGGTTTCATCCGCCACCCGCTGGTCGATCAGCACGACACGGGCACGGTTGGAGCGCAGGTTTTCACCTACTTGTGCCATGGGGGCACCCGGCCGGCCCGCTTCCACGCCGATGAATGAGACGTCCAATAGGTCGATATCGCTTCCGGGGACAATCTTGACATTGCTGAACGCAATCGGTCCAGCATCGGCGATGCCATCCACCTGACGGATGCGCTGGATTTTCCTGTAATCGATGCGGCTCTCGATCGTTGAAAAGCCTGTGTCCGCCTGGAAGGCGAGCAGCTGGGCGTCCAATTTCTCGAGATATTCCTTGTTAGCCGAAGCTAGCCCTTCACCCAATCCCGCCGTGAAGAGCACCAGAATGGCGATCAACGCGATCACCAGGCTGAATAATAAGAAGCGACCTTTATTGCGCCAGACCTCTTTGAACCCTAAATATGCTGCCATTTATCATCCCCGTTGATTGTTTGATTTCGTTTACGCACATAATATTAAGGTATTGTTCTACTTTTGTCAAGTATTATTCAAGATATTTTACCTGGTCTGCCGAGGTGGGTGGAGCCCGAACATTTTGTTGAAGGTTAAGCATTAGATGTAGGTATTTGTCTCTCGATTGGTCCAGAACTCTTGCCCACAGCCCGGACAGGTCACCTTTCGCAACCGGCTTTTCTTGGACTGCCCGAATAGCTCACTCCGGTCATCAGCGTTTTGCCTGGTCAGCTGCTGAGCCTCGAGTTGGCCCGTCATCGCGGGCTGGAGCCCGATAACCCGGAGGGCATCAGCAAGATCACTGAGACTTGGTGATCATCGACCGGGAGCAGGACCGGGATCAGGGGCTGCAGCGAGCAAACGCCGAAGAATATATTGCCCGGGATCGTGAGTCGGTGTGTTCCGATGCTTGTTTCGCGCTGAGCGGGTGAATCAGAAGAAATAACTGATGACGACGATGGCTTCTCCCATCAGAGATCCTTGATCGAGGTAGTTCAGATTAAGAGATAGGCAATACAATTTGTGAGAATTATCACATCTATAATAATAGTGGATACAGGTCTGCCCGGATGGGATACTTGCGACACAGAAGAATGAATGTAGCGGATAGAGCTTCATCGTACTGCTTAGCTGAACCACACCGGAGGAAAAATGAAGGAAAAACCGCTCAATGAGCTGCTCAAAACAAATCCCTGGTTTGCAGCGCTCGAAGAACCGCAGTTCGAGGCGTTGGTGGCGATTGCCACAAAATACGTCTGGCCAGCTGGTAAAGAGATCTTCCGCGAAGGTGAAAGCAACCACGATATCTACTGGATCTACGCAGGACAGGTCGCCCTTGACATCGCCGTGCCGATGCGAGGCCGCGTCACGATGCTGACGCTTGGTGAAGGGGATGTATTTGGCTGGTCGGCGGTTCTTCCGGTTGTCAAGATCAGGACCGCCAGTGCGCGCGCCGTCCAGGACACACTGGCGATCGCATTTAATGGTCCCGGACTGGAGAAAGCCTGTGAGCAAGATCGCGAGCTAGGCTATATTGTCTTTCGAAGGTTAACCAATGTGGTCGCGGCGCGCCTGACCGCTACACGCATGCAGTTATTGGACATGTACGCTACAGGCGAGGAGCGAGGTTAACCAATGCCTGATCCAATCCCCTCTGTTGATGAACAGATCGTCATCGCCAAGGACGCTCTCCAGGCCGTCTTCCACAATCTTGTGTCCGAAGGCTATACGCTGGTGGGGCCCACCATCGAGAGCGAGGCGATTGTTCACGCTCAGGTCCAAACTATAGACGAACTACCTATCGGCTGGACCACCGAAGTTGGCCCTGCTGAATACCGCTTGAAACAGCGCGACGACGGCCAGTTCTTCGCATACACAACCGGCCCCCACTCTTGGAAACGTTTTCTATACCCACCCAAGGTAGAGCTCTACAGCGTAAGCCGGAATGGCAAAGAGCTTCAAACAACGCCGAATCAAGATCCTGTATCTGCCTACGCATTTATCGGGGCGCGCGCCTGCGACATCGCCGCGATCAAGGCGCATGACCGCATCTTGATGCATGATCTGCACCCGGATCCACATTACCGACACCGGCGTGAGAAAGCCTTCATTCTGGGCGTGAACTGCACGGAACCCGGGAATACATGCTTTTGTGCATCGATGGGGACCGGTCCACGCTGTACTATCGCATTCGATCTGGCGTTGACCGAGCTGGAAGACCATTTCGTCATTGAAATCGGCTCCCCGATGGGCGCAAAGATGCTGGAAGATTCACATTGGGAGCTTGCCGGTGAGCAGGAGATTTCTCGGGCAGATGACAAAATCGAGGCTGCGAAGAATCAGATGGGACGCACAATGGACCCCAGCGACATGCCCGATCTGCTTTACGAAAATCTGGAACATCCTCGCTGGGACGATGTGGCCGAGCGCTGCCTTTCATGCACCAACTGCACCCAGGTTTGCCCGACGTGTTTTTGCACCGATGTAATCGACCACAGCAACCTGACCGGGTCGAAGACCAAGCGCATCCGTGTGTGGGACTCCTGCTACAACCTCGACTTCTCGTATGTACATGGCGGGCAGCTGCGTCCGACCATTCGCTCCCGCTACCGACAGTGGCTTACGCACAAACTGGCTTCGTGGATTGACCAATTTGGCAGTTCGGGCTGTGTGGGATGTGGGCGCTGCATCACCTGGTGCCCGGTGGGAATCGACCTGACCGTAGAGGTCGCCGCGATTCGGGGCGAGGTGTAATCATGGATCAAAAACACACTGCAAATAAAAACACCGCCACTGCTTCGCACGAACCCATGCTTCCTTATTGGGCGACGATTGCCGATAAAAAGGCTGAAACGCCGGGCGTGGCGACCTACTCCCTGGAGTTTGAGAACCCGGAAATTCGAGAGTCTTATCGGTTCCTGCCTGGCCAGTTCAATATGCTCTCTCTACCGGGTATTGGTGAGGTGGCTATCTCTTTAAGCTCTGATGCGGAGACGGCTTCCGAATTGCTCCACACCATTCGCGTTGCAGGCAACGTCACAACGGCGATCGACGCGCTGGAAGTGGGAGACCAGATGGGCGTACGTGGACCCTACGGCAGTGCCTGGCCCGTGGATATCGCCCGTGGAAGCGACGTGATCTTCGTCGCCGGTGGCATCGGATTGGCTCCCCTCCGGCCGGCCATTTACCGTATCATCCGTCATCGCTCTGAGTACGGCGAGGTATCCATCCTTTCAGGAGCCCGCACTCCCGCGGATCTGCTTTTCCACGACGAGTTCGATGAATGGCGCGAGCATGACATCGACGTGATAGCCACCGTGGATCGCGCCGATGAGAGCTGGCAAGGACGGGTTGGGGTCGTGCCGATGCTCTTTTATTCACTACGACCCGATCCCGAAAACACAGTCGTTTTTACCTGTGGTCCTGAGATTATGATCCGTTTTGTGGCCTATGAGGCCATGGCCCGCAGGATCCCCACCGAGCAGGTTTATGTTTCCCTCGAACGCAACATGAAGTGTGCGCTCGGGTTCTGCGGCCACTGCCAGTACGGACCCTTCTTCCTTTGCAAGGAAGGACCCGTCTTGAACTTCGCCCAAATCGAACCATTCTATAACGTGGAGAAATTCTAATGAGTACCAGTAGAAAACCACGACTCGCGGTGTATAAATTCGCTTCCTGCGACGGCTGCCAGTTATCGCTCCTGGATTGTGAGGACGAGCTGCTGGACATCGCGGGAGAGATTGAAATCGCTTATTTTATGGAGGCCCGCAGCCAGACTCTGCCGGGCCCTTACGACCTTACGCTCGTCGAAGGTTCTGTGACGACCGAGGAAGAAATCGAGCGCATTGAGGAGGTGCGACGGCTCTCACGCTTCCTCGTACCGATCGGCGCTTGCGCTACTGCAGGCGGGATCCAATCGCTTCGCAACTGGGCTGATGTTGAGGATTATGTGAGTATCGTCTATCCCAACCCTGAATACATCAAGACGCTGAAAACTTCAAAACCGATCAGCGATTACGTCGAGGTCGATTATGAACTCCCCGGCTGCCCGATCAGCCAGGAGCAGCTCTTGGAACTCATCACCTCGCTATTGATCGGTCGTCAGCCACGCTTGCCCGCCCACACTGTTTGCCGGGATTGTAAATCGCGCGGCACTGTGTGCATCACCGTAGCGCAGGGCATCCCTTGCCTGGGACCGGTCACCAGGACCGGCTGTGGTGCGATCTGCCCGGCATACAACCGGGGCTGCTACGGCTGCTTTGGGCCTATCGATGATGGCAATCCTATTTCATTGGGAGAACATTTCTTGGCGTTGGGATACAGTGGAGATCAAGTTGCCCGGCACTTCCGCAATTTCAACGGCTATTCGCCTATGTTCCGTGAGGCGAGTGACTATTTTGAAGGCAAAGACAATGACTGAGAAAAAGATCAACGTCGACTATATGTCCCGCGTCGAAGGTGAAGGCGCGCTGCGCATTCATTTCAAAGATGACCAGGTCAGCGAGGTTCAGCTCAATATCTTTGAACCGCCACGGTTTTTCGAAGCCTTTTTGCACGGACGCAGCTATGATGATGTCGTCGATATCACCGCTCGCATCTGCGGGATCTGCCCGGTGGCCTACCAGATGAGCGCCACTCATGCGCTTGAGAAAGCGCTCGGCATTACGCCCCCGCCGGGGATTCGTTCACTACGGCGCCTGTTTTACTGCGGCGAGTGGATCGAGAGCCACGCGCTGCACGTCTATATGTTGCATGCCCCGGATTATCTAGGTTACGAATCCGCCATCAGCATGGCAGGCAACCCTGAACTGCTGCCGGTGGTGAAGCGCGCCCTGCGCATGAAAAAAGCCGGCAACGATTTGATGGTCGTGATTGGCGGACGGGAAATCCACCCGGTCTCCGCCTGCGTAGGCGGCTTCTACGCTGCCCCCTCTCAAAAGGCGCTGAAAGCGCTGCTACCGGAACTGGAATGGGGTCTGAATGCGGCAATCGATACCGTCCAGTGGGCGGCCACACTGGAGTATCCTGACTTCGAGGTCGATTACGAGTTCGTCAGCCTAAGCCACCCCGACGAGTATCCATTCAACGAGGGCAGCATCCTCTCCTCCACCGGGCTGGATGTGCCCATGGAGGAATTCGACCAGCACTATGTAGAGCATCAAGTGGCCCACTCCAATGCACTGCATGCCCGCCGTGTGGATTCGGGCAGCACCTATATGGTGGGGCCGCAGGCGCGCTTTAATCTGAACTTTGAGAGGCTCTCTCCCACGGTGCGCGATCTTTCTGACGAGATCGGGTTGGAACTGCCGGTGCGCAACCCCTTCCACAGCCTGATCATCCGCAGCCTGGAGATGGTAAACGCTTTCGAAGAAGCGGTTCAACTTATCGAGAGTTACGAGCAGCCGCGCCAGAGCCGGGCTGAAATCCCCCAACCTCTGCAAGCAGGGGAAGGCTGCCATGCTACCGAGGCGCCGAGAGGGCTGCTCTTCCACCGCTACAGGGTGGACGAAAACGGGTTGATCACGTTCGCCCGTATCGTTCCGCCCACATCGCAAAACCAACCGCGCATCGAGGCGGACTTATGGCAGTACGCCCCTGGCGTGATTCAGCTGCCTCTGGAGGAAGCCACGCTGCGTTGTGAACAGTTGGTGCGCTGCTATGACCCCTGTATTTCATGCGCCACACATTTTCTTAAGTTGGATATCGTGCATGATTAAGAGCGGACTTGCGCCTGGACCAGGGTCAAACCATCTTGACCGGCAGACCATGCTCTCACCAACGTAGTAGGCGAACTTGCTGGAGGATTATCCATGTCTCGATCCTTAGAACGCAAGTCAACAACCCTCCTCGTCATCGGTGTAGGAAATCTCTACCGTAGTGATGATGGCGCAGGAATTACGGTTGTGCGTCGTTTGAAGGAGCGAGGCATATCTGGAATAGAGTTCACGGAACACAGGGGCGAGGGTACGGACTTGATTGAGGTGATGAAAGGCTACCGATCGGTTTTCCTGGTGGACGCCGTCCAATCGGGTTCGTCTCCAGGCGAAATCATCCGCATCGAGGCACACAGAGAACCTCTGCCCGCCCAGTTCTCGGCCGGCTCTACGCATTCATTCGGCGTGGCGGAAGCCATCGAGATGGCGCGCATACTGGGCGAGCTACCACAGCGGTTGATTGTATTTGGATTACAGGGGTTGGATTTTTCAGTCGGAGCGAATTTGTCTGTTGAAATTGAGCAGGCTATACCTGTTCTGGTAGAAAAAATCTACCGGGAATTGAAGCTGTTCAAAACAGAAGGAGAGTCTGCATTGTAGTCTTCCCGCGCTTTCGTCTAGTATAAAGCGTTTCACCGAGTCACTAACCGATGCCCGCCTCGATCAATCTCTGCATCAGTGGAGAAAGCAAACGCCGTTGCGGGCGTTTTTCTACATGCGGCAGAACGATCGAGAAAGGAGAATTCATCGCCGCTTCAACCCCGATCGGTCGTGCCGACAAGATCCTGTCGGATATCGGTCAGATTTACTGTGAGGACTGCCTGCCAATGGCAGGTGAGATGACAAGATCCGCTTCAAGCTGAGAACCCGGTGAACGGACGAGCCTTTGGATCATTGCGCCGGCGGCTTCAGCCTCACTGGCCGGCATGCTCGCATGAGATGCAGGTATCTATCTCACGATTGGTCCAAAACTCTTGGCCGCAACCCGGGCAGGTCACCTTTCGCAATCCGCCCTTCTTAGGCTGAACGTGCGGTCGAAGGTCGTCAGGCAGATCAGCGTATGGATCCGGGTTGCACGAACAGGTTCCCGGGCTTTCAGCAGTTTGTGCAGCCCCGTCAACGGGTTTTCTTTCCTCAGCGTTAGTCAAATGATCCTCCACTGTCCCACAAGTATCAGGTGGATGGGAGCAAATCTTCCAATTTCGAGCGGGCAGCTCGATGTTCCATCTCCATCAGTTTGATACAGTCCGCCAGGTCCGCTTGCCTGCTGGCAAGCTTCAATGCAAAGTTGTAGCAGGTCAGTTCTCCACACGCCTTGCAGTTGGTCCCCGGGAGGAGTTTGTATACAGCCAGATGGGACGGGCGCCGCCAGGCCACCTCGCTCGGCTCGATCTCGGCGCGGCGGTCCCATGTTGAATTGACCAGCTCGATCAGCTCGAGGGCTTCACGCTCGGCATCGCAGCGATCGGTCAGGTTGCCGATGGCGATCTCCAGCGGATGAAAAACGATCGTGTGGCCGTCCTTGCGCCAGCGCAGGGAGGGGGCCGCCGGGTTGTACTCCGCCCCCTCCAAAATGGCGTTCAAATAAGGCAGGAATTGTTGGATGTCCTCCTTTAAATGCGCCTTTGCGGCGAAGCGTGGTGAGCCAGGATCGCAGGGAGGTGTGAAGACTTCCAGTCCATAGTCATTAATAAGCATCGGCAATTCCGCGCCTCTCTCCAGTCCCCTATGCTTTCGATGGCTCTGACTGGAAGAATCTCCGCTGGAACCAGAACGCCACGTTCACCAACCCGATCATCACCGGCACCTCGATCAAGGGACCGATCACCGCAGCGAAGGCTACGCCTGAACCAATTCCAAAGACTGCCACCGCCACGGCGATGGCCAACTCAAAGTTATTGCTCGCTGCGGTGAAGGCCAGCGTGGTCGTCTTGCTGTAATCCGCTCCAATGGCGTGGCCCATGAAAAAGCTCACCAGGAACATCAACACGAAGTAGATCAGCAGCGGGATGGCGATGCGCACCACGTCACCCGGGATGGTCACGATCAACTCGCCCTTCAGGCTGAACATGACCACAATCGTGAAGAGCAGCGCCATCAGAGTAATCGGGCTGATCTTGGGGATGAAATTCGAGTAATACCAGTCCTTGCCTTTTGAACGCACCAGGAAGAAGCGTGTGAAGAACCCCGCCAGGAAGGGTATTCCCAGGTAGATGAAAACGCTTTGGGCTATCTCGCCAATCGTGATCTCGACCAGCGACCCGCTCAATCCAAACCAGGTGGGTAGAACCGTGATAAAGACATAGGCGTACACGCTGTAGAAGAGCACCTGGAAGACGCTGTTAAACGCCACCAGCCCGGCGGCGTACTCCGTGTCACCGTGTGCGAGTTCATTCCACACAATCACCATGGCGATGCAGCGCGCCAGACCGATCAGGATCAGGCCGGTCATGTATTCGGGATACCCACGCAGGAAGAAGATCGCTAAGGCGAACATCAGGATGGGGCCAATGACCCAGTTCTGCAGCAGCGACAGCCCCAGGACTTTCCAATTGCGGAAGACATCGCCGAGCTCATCGTAGTGAACCTTAGCCAGCGGTGGGTACATCATCAGGATCAGACCGATGGCGATGGGGATGTTGGTCGTGCCGACCGACACAGCGGTGTTAAAATCAGACACAGCGGTCGGGAAAAGGTAACCGATCAGCACGCCGAGTGCCATGGCTAGAAAGATCCACAGCGTGAGATAGCGATCGAGTGTTGAGAGTCGGCCAGGCGGCCGCATGCCTTCCGCCTGCAGGATGTGCAGTTCTTCTGATGCCATCTTTTCTTTAATGCCTCCTGTTAAGGCTGGACGTATTTGACGCTATACCAGGGTCATAAACAGGCCGAATATGTAGCCGGCCAGCGTGCTGAAGACGCTCACGAGCACCACGTAAACGGCCGTCTTCTTCCGCCCCAGGATGCGGCCCGTGACGAGGATGCTCTGCACCGAAAGCTCTGGATCGGCGAGCAGATAGGCGAGCAGCGGCCCGCGGTGCATGCCAAGGTCGAGAAACATGCGCGCGATCGGGACCTCGACCAGCGTCGGGAAGTACATAAACACCCCAAATACCACGCCGATGGCGTTCGCCCAGATTGTGTTGCGGCCGGCCAGCGACTGCACCCATTGTTCTGGCAGGATCACCTTCACCATCCCGGCCAGGAAGACCCCTGCGATGAGCAGCGGGAAGATCTGCTTGACGAACTTCCAGGTCTCCCACAACCACTCGGCGATCTCATCACGCTCGAAACTGCGGGTGGCAACCGTGCCGATCAGACCGATCAGCAGCACCTCGCCGAAGAAGCGGCCGGTCAAGTTGATCACCAGGCTGCCCGCTGCTAGCGTCGGCGCAGCGACCAGAATGGTAGCCGCCATCAAACCGATAGCCAGCCCCGTCCAGCGATTGAAGTCGGTAAGAACATTTTCCAGTCCCAGATAGGCAATGGGCGCAATCAGGAGCAGCAGAAAGATTAGTAACGCACCCTGGAGGTTGAGATGGAGAGCGCTTAGCGTGTTCTGGAATCCTGCGCTGATGGAGATCGGAAGTTCAATGCTGGTCCAGGTTCCCGTCAGGAGTTCGACCTGCAGGGTACCTACGATCAGCACGGAGAAGAGCAGAGCGAAGACGATCCATACCGCCGGCTTGACTTTAGCTGTCCCGTCAAACAACCCGCTGTCGGCCATTTCCTGGGCTCGCACTTTTTCCTCGGCGCGGAAGAACCAGGCCATCAGCAGTCCGATGCCGATGCCAAACACGATGGAAAGCACAATCCGAGCGAAGGCGATGTCAAATCCGATGGCAGCGCCGGTGTAGGCGATCGCCAGGATATTGACCGCCGGTCCGACAAACAGGAAGGTGATCGCAGCTCCAAGCCCTGCCCCGCGCTTCCAGATGCCGGCGAAGAGCGGAAGGATCGTGCACGAACAGACCGCCAGGATGAATCCGCCAACCGCGGCTGCCGGGTAGCTGATCCACTTCTTTGCCCTTGGTCCCAGGAAGCGCGTGATCACCTCCTGCGGGATCATGGCCGCCATGTAGCCGGCGATGACAAAGGCCGGCACCAGGCACAAGAGCACGTGCGCCGCCAGATAATCCAGCAGACTTGTCCAACCGGACCAAAGCAGTGTCCCTACATACTCCATCCAACCAACTCTCTTTCGCGTAGTATTCCTGAACGAAGCACGCACTCACGCGTACAATGCCGGCATCAGCCAATCCTGCTAACGCTCGCATCGTCCGGATTGAGCTACGCAGCCTGTGCCTCTTCCAGCCACTTGATGATGTTCGCCGGAGCCGGAATCCTCCCTGAGGAGACAAGCTTCTCGTTGATTACCAATCCCGGGGTTGAGAGCAACCCGTAGTCCAGGAACTTTTCCGTGTCGGTGAGCTTCTCAATCGTCACTTCAACATCCGGATGATCGGCACGCCACTGCTCTACAGCCTGTACGGCATGCAGCTCGACGCGTTCACAGTTCTTGCAACCAGGACCTAAGACTTTGATAGACAGCATATTGAGATTCTCCTTACGCCATTCATGAGTTGGGCTCTGCAGCCTAAGCGTTCTCAACCGCCAGGCTGATCTTTTCTTCGCACTTCGGGCAGCCGCACTGCTTCGGTGGGATCTTGCGGATGGGGGTGAAGGACAGCTCGAGACCGCCAGCGCGCCCTGCTTCGGTAGCCAACTGCCGGGCATGCTTGAGCAGTCCGTCCATGCCGGGAATGGCCAGCGCGTAGAACACATTCAGCCCTTCCCTCCGATCGTCGACCAATCCAACCTCGCGCAGTTTCGCCAGGTGCTGGGAGATGTATGCCTGGCGTTGGTTGAGACGCGCCTCCATGTGACAGACGCAAGCCTCCCCCTCTTCCTGCAGGATCTCGATGATTTGCAAACGAGTCGGGTGCGCGAGGGCTTTGAAAATTTTTGCCGTCAGTGGATAGCCCTTCATGGTTTTCTCCATATGATATTCAACATTCGGAATATATTATAAACCTGTCAGGGAACGCGACCACTGTCGAAAATCACAAGCGCGCTATGACCTTCTACTGCAGCAGACTGTTCATGGTCGAGCAGGAGGTGGATGACATGAGATGTCAAGACCGGCAGATGAAGGCAATATCGGCCTGAACGGAATTCTTTCTACTGGTTTATTTTCCAATTTATGCTGTGAGTTTCCAAGTTAGCCAACCAGGATCGTGTGCGTTCTTCGATCAGGTCTCGCACTTCTCTTAATTTTGTAAGCTTGGCACCGTTTGATCCATCGAAAGCGGCACGATCATCGAAAGACCAGAGCAGACGCACGCCTGCTCCAGGGAAAAAGGGACAGTTCTGGTCGGCGGGAACGCACACTGTAATCAAGTAATCACAGGATCCTCGATTGATATACTCCTCGAGGGTTTTCAAGCGGTACACTTATGGTTCAGATCTGAACGAAGGAGATAATGCCTATGACAGCAAAAGTGGGGGTGCTCTTCCTATGCACCCACAACAGCGCCCGCTCGCAGATGGCCGAGGGTCTGCTGCGAGAATTCGGGAGTGAAAAGTTTGAAGTAAGCAGCGCCGGCACAGAGCAAACCTATGTCCGGCCGCTGGCCATTCAGGCCATGGCGGAGCTCGGCATCGACATCGGCCATCATAAATCAAAGACGCTCGACCCTTTCGTCAATGATCGTTTCGATCTCGTAATCACCGTCTGCGACGACGCCAACGAATCCTGTCCGGTCTTTCCCAACGCTGCACAGCGCTGGCATTGGTCGATCAACGACCCATCGAAAGCGACCGGTTCCGATGAGCAGCGCCTGGAAGCATTTCGCCAGGCGCGTGATGAATTGAAGGCTCGAATAGAAAGCGAGATCCTAGGTCAAGCTGGTTCTTCGGGGTGAAGTTCGAGAACCTATCCTGGGGAATACCGGGCAGCGATCATGGTATCTAATAATCATTTATCAGAAAATGAATTGTGGAGCTCAAAAGTACACAAGATTCTTGACACGACTCTTGTGCGCAAAATCTTCGTATCTTAACAAGCAGATCAAAAGCTAAATATCCTGACAATTCTAGAGATCGTCCAACTTCCGATGTCTCCCGCTCCGTCTGTGACCTCAGGGAAAGGCCTTGTTCCCATGAATAAGTTGGCCGTGTCGAGAGCTTCATGTTCTTCTTCATTCTGACATCTCTAATACTTGAAAATTCTAATTATCTTTGAGATCCCTCGATCCTAATTATGTCTATATGATTTTCCAGGTAGATAGCAAACGAGACTGATGTTTTCGTATTCACGGCTGTTCCTCCATTCCCGGATATATTCCATTGAAATATCAACATCGCCACTGGTACCCGAGCAACTGAGACATAGTATTAACTTCAACGGCCAGCTTGTAAATGCTCTTCTATTTCTGCAAGTGTTTTGTGATTTTCTACCACATTGATGACTACATTTCCCTTTTTGTGCCCCTGTTCGACATAGCGGTGAGCTTCGGCGATCTGCTCCAGCGGATAACATCTATCAATGACCGCCTTAAACTTCCCTACCTCAATCAGCTCCGTAAGGAAGGTGAGATCTTTGATCTTTTCCCTGGCTGGCCTCAAACCCGTCGCGGCAAACCTTACCTTTTTCCTGTCGCTCCTCGCAGTCCATAACGCCTGAAACATCATCGCCGGCGTAGGAACTGTGCCCAGGTAGATGCCGGTCTCCCTCAGGGAGCCTTTGCAATCTGAAAACGAACGTTTGCCCACCGTGTCAAAAATGATGTCATAGGACTCACCATTTTCAGTAAAATCCTCCTGGGTGTAATCAATCACACGATCAGCTCCCAAAGATTTGACCCATTCCAAGTTTTCAGTACTGCAAACACCGGTCACCTGTGCCCCATAGAACTTGGCCAGCTGAATCGCAGCAGCGCCAACCGATCCAGAAGCCCCATAGATCAACACGGTTTGTCCATGTTGAAGATGACCCTTATCTCTCAGAAAAGGCAGGGCGGTTAATGCCCCATTCGGAATACTGGCCGCCTCCTCATAACTCAGATTGGCCGGCTTGATAGCCAGCGCCCCGGTTTCAGGCATGCATTTGTATCCTGCATACGCACCAAACATGTCTATACCAAATATCTGGTCGCCTAGTTTAAAGCGGGTCACGGCGCTGCCGATAGCTTCAACCTCCCCGGCCAGCTCCTGACCCAGAATCGGATTCCTGGGTTTCAGTAACCCATTAAACCCGGCTGAAGCCCTCATATCGGGATCTTCTTTTACGACGGTTGTCGCAACTATTCTTATCAGCACTTCATTCGCTTTAGGGGTGGGCTTTTCCACCTCTTCGAGCTGAAGCACCTCGGGTGGGCCAAATTTTGTGTATACGATGGCTTTCATTGTTATTTTCCTCTTAGTAGAAAGAATTAATTAAAGTGGAACGACAGATTTCACTATCACCCACAAGTCAGTCGGTATTGCACTAAACCCGGTGGAAAACAGGATCGCTACCGCGATAACAAATACGAAATAACCAATAACAACACCTTTTTGCAGTAGCGACGTTTTCTGGATCTCCTGTTTTGCCTTCACATTACAGATTTCACCGGGGCAGTATTGCGTTTTTTTCTTATGGAACAGTGGATAAAATTTGCATCCCAAACAAATGCCGAACACAGCTTCAAAAAATAAGAATATCAGGCAGATCTGGCAGATGATCCCGGTAATGAAGCTAGTTGAATTCATTACAACCAAGAGCAGGAACATGATCATGGCTAAAACCAGACCGATCGTCCAGGCAAACTTTTTTTGAGCCGCGCCGACATATTCGGGGGTTTGACCGCTTACGATCAAACGTCCGATTATTATTGAAGGAGAATACCTGGGACTGATCATTACCCGTATGATGAAATCTGTCAGGAAGATCGTGTTGACAAACTTGATCAGGAAAAAACTCTCTTCAAATATGACCAGCATCCAGGCCAGGAACATGAAAAAATACATGATCCCTGCCGAAGCTCTAATTTCCCGCTCGTTTAAAACCGGGATGTTATATCCCTCCACGGTTTCTCCAAATTGCTTTACTGTCTTCATTTTTCTTTCCTTATATGAATAATGTGGACGAGATTCTCAGCCAACCTCAACCAAAGCTGGTTCTTGCCCCCTGGCGCCCATGATCAGAAGCCACAATGTAAGTCCAACTTCTGCAATAAATCCCAGCGGCCAGCTGACATAGGTAATTGCAACGAAGCCCGGGAAGAGGAAAGACTGAAAAAATGTCAACAACCAGGTAAAGCAATGAACCATCAGGACGATTCCCAATATTTTGGGAAGGAAGCCTGACTTGAAGACCAAATAACCGAGCGGAAAGAGCCAGGCACTATAAAATAGCTGGGAGATCAAAAACCCTTTTTCGCGTAAATCGAGAAAGAAGATTGCCAGGGCTTGCAATTGATCTGCCTGGAATACCTTTAAGTAACCGGGACCATTCATCAGCTGTGGACTGGCAAACAGTAAAACATCACTGGAACATTGGATGGCGACACCGCCCAGGTTTAACAAAAGGAACAGCAAAGCAAGATCCTTATTAACCGGTTTGAGTAAAATGTAAAGAGCCCAGGCAGTCAAAGCGAAAAGCGCAGCCGCGACTAGATCGCCTACAGCAGTGATCTTGAATAACCCTTCATGAGCTAGGATGTTATTGGCTGTTGCGGCAGCATCCTCCAACACAATTAATCCATCACGGCTCACATCACTAATGATATGAGTAATGAAGTATAAAAAATAGAAGAGCCCTGCCACTCTTGCGTTCTTGTTGATCGTATTCATTTTGTATCTCCATTTTTTGATTTGCTCTGTTGTGCGAACTCATCTGGCTATTACGCCGTCCTGCCCGGATTGCTGCGCAACAACACAATCCCCAGCCATACGAACCAAATGATCTGGCTCAAGCCAAAAATACCGACCAACATCTCGGTCAACTCCGGGATCAGGGAGAGGATCCCCACCCCACCGACTACCAAGCCGAGGATATTCAAGCTCTTGGGGAATTTTCCAGACCGCAGCGCGGCCAGGCTGACCAGCAGTGCCCAAAGGCCACCCAGGATTTCGCCATTTGCGTTGCCCAGTCCGTTTGCCACGGATTCAATTCCCTGCCAGGTCAACGCAGCCTGGGCCGGGTCTTTGGCATACAGAGCGACGACAGGGGCGATCCCAGCATTCGCGACCATTCCGCTGGCCACCAACGAGCCAGCCCAGATGATCCCAAACACGGTTGCCACCTGCATGAGCGCCGGTGCACCGGATTTCAACTGGTCGTACAACGCCAGCGAAAGGACTATCAGAAAAAGCCCGAAGAACACGTAAATGAGCAGGTTGGTTAAAAAGGTGACAGTTTGCATGTCGACGAGCATGGCCACCTTTTGGGCTGGGTCGGTGATGCCTGGGTAGTCCAGGATGACCAGAAAGATAACCATCCCGATCA